>JAUYEQ010000608.1 GCA_030691295.1 Bacteroidota bacterium | reverse complement strand
TAGACCGTTTACTTATTAATTCCTAAAAACAGAAAAAGGTAACCCTCTAAAAACGGATTTTTATAATTTTTTCTGTTTGAAGAGCCCTTTGCCATATTTTTATAATTTTGCAAAAATCATTTACCCAATATTAAATTGCCTGAAAAGATATGTTTGAGAATCTGAATGAAAAACTGGAACGGTCGTTCAAACTCCTGAAAGGTCAGGGAAAGATTACCGAAATCAATATTGCAGAAACACTTAAAGAGGTTCGTCGTGCGTTGCTTGATGCCGATGTTAATTTTAAGATAGCAAAAACATTTACTGAAAGTGTAAGAAAAAAAGCATTGGGGATGGATGTTCTCAATGCTCTCAAGCCTGGCCAGTTAATGGTTAAAATCGTTCACGATGAACTGGCGGAGTTGATGGGCGGAAAATTTGTCGATATCAATCTTAAAGGAAGTCCGGCTGTTATTTTAATTGCAGGTCTTCAGGGATCGGGTAAAACAACTTTTGCAGGAAAACTTGCGAAAATGTTGAAGAGCAAGAAAGGCAAAAATCCCTTATTGGTTGCGTGTGATGTTTACCGACCGGCAGCTATCGAACAGCTAAAGGTGCTCGGTGGTCAGATAAATGTGTCGGTTTATACCGAAGATGGCAATCTTAATCCGGTAAAGATCGCAATGGAGGCCATTCGTCATGCAAAAATGCAGGGCAATGATGTTGTGATAATAGATACTGCAGGGCGTTTGGCCATCGATCAACAAATGATGAACGAGATCAGCGCTGTCAAGGACGCAGTAAAGCCTCATGAGATTTTGTTTGTAGTTGATTCAATGACCGGGCAGGATGCTGTAAACACTGCAAAGGAATTTAATGACCGGCTTGATTTTGACGGAGTCGTATTGACAAAACTTGATGGAGATACCCGTGGTGGAGCTGCACTTTCAATCCGTTCGGTGGTAGATAAGCCTATTAAGTTTGTCGGAACCGGTGAGAAACTGGACGCTCTGGATAATTTTCATCCTGAACGTATGGCTGACCGTATCCTTGGAATGGGGGATATCGTTTCGCTGGTTGAAAAAGCACAGGAACAATTTGACGAAGAAGAAGCAAAAAAACTTCAGCAGAAGCTGGCAAAAAATCAATTCAGTTTCACCGATTTTCTGAAACAGATTCAGCAGATCAAAAAAATGGGAAATCTTAAAGATCTTGCCGCGATGATTCCGGGAATGGGCAAGGCTTTGAAAGATGTTCAGATTGAAGATGATGCATTTAAACACATAGAAGCAATCATTTATTCAATGACTGTTGAAGAAAGGGAGAATCCAGGTGTTTTGAACGGTTCCCGCCGCAAGCGTATTGCTGACGGTTCGGGTACAGATGTTCAGGAAGTCAACCGGCTGATAAAACAGTTTGCTGAAACCCGAAAAATGATGCAGGTTGTGTCGCAAGGAAAAAACATGAAGAAGATGATGGGCAATGCTGGCCCAAGACGATAAATCGAAAACACTGATTAAAATGATATTAATTGACGGAAAAAAGACGGCAGAAGATATTAAGGGGGAGATTTCAGAACAAGTAAAACAGATGGTTGCTGATGGAAAAAGGGCTCCTCATCTTGCTGCAGTTCTGGTTGGACACGATGGAGGTAGTGAAACCTACGTCGCTTTTAAAATAAAAGATTGCGAAGAGGTTGGCTTTCGTTCTTCCCTGGTTCGGTTTGAAGACAATGTGACGGAAGACGAGTTAATCGCGAAAGTACATGAATTAAACAATGATCCGGATTTGGATGGTTTTATCGTTCAATTACCATTGCCAAAGCATATTTCAGAAAAAAGAATAATTGAAGCAATTGATCCGCGTAAAGATGTTGATGGTTTCCATCCGGTAAATGTCGGTAGATTGGTTCTCGGAATTCCAACTTTTTTATCGGCAACCCCCTATGGAATTGTGGAGCTGTTGAAGAGATACCGGATTCCTACTTCAGGAAAAAACTGCGTGATTGTTGGCAGAAGTAACATAGTAGGCCGGCCTTTGAGCATTCTTATGTCTCAGAAAGGAGTGAATGCCACCGTAACCGTTGCACATAGTCAAACCAAAGATTTGGAAAAGGTATGTGCCGAAGCAGATATTCTTATTGCGGCATTGGGTTCGCCCGAATTTATTACGGCCAACATGGTAAAAGAAGGCGCTGTTGTTATTGATGTGGGAACCACGCGCGTTAATGCTCCGGAAACCAAATCGGGATGGCGGTTAAAAGGAGATGTGAAGTTTGGCGAAGTTGCACCAAAATGTTCGTATATTACCCCTGTTCCTGGCGGAGTTGGGCCTATGACCAGGGTTTCACTTTTGCTCAATACACTTCTTGCTGCCAAAATAAATAAATAACAGTTTTATATAAAATGCTATACAGGATAATAGTTGGTAAGATGTCTGGAAATTGAATTCATTTTATGTTTAAGTGTTTATTAACATTTTTTATTATTTCTCAATTAAATTTTTTATATTTGAACTGGTAAGAATGGAATAAACTTAAAAATTGCAAGATGGAAGATTTTGGAAAAAATGAGGAAAAGTTTGAAAATGACAGTAAATTCAGGGAAGAAATTTATTCAAAGGCTGTCAGAGCTGGGAAAAGAACCTATTTTTTTGATGTGAAATCAACAAGAAGAGACGAATTTTATCTCACTATTACTGAAAGTAAAAAGCGATTCGAGCAGGATGGCAACTTTCATTTTGAAAAACACAAGATCTTTTTATACAAAGAAGATTTTGAGAAATTTATAGAAGGATTACAGGAAGTGATTTCTTTCATCGATCAAAATCAAGCGGACGATTATGATTCTGAAATTATTCCCGTATACGAAAAAGTGGCTGCAGCACCTGAAGTTAATGAACTTGAAGTTGCATCTTTTTCAAAAGATTATACCAATCTCGACTTTGACGATTTATCCAATTAGCATTCGTTCATTCTTTACTTTTATCTGAAAGAAACATGTTAAATTTTTGATATCTGTTTCTTAATTCTTTTGAAGTAATTCAGAGGAAATTTTCGATGTGCCATTTTAAAAAGAATACCATATAAAATCATCCGGGTTGTATAAATCCGGATGATTTTTTTTCTTTCTTGAATCCGGTTGTGTACCCAAGTTATTCTTTGCCATCTGCTTCAGACTTCAGCGTGAGCTCTGTCGAACGCTCAGTCGCTGAGCGATAAAATGCTAATTTTATGGATACCCTGGTAACAATCCCCAGAGCCCAACCTTATCTACCTTTATAAGGTAAATAAGGTTGAAGTTTCGGGGCTGATCTTAGTTACTGAGGTTTTTGAAAAAGTAATGTTTTAACTGAAATAATATCCCTGAATTTTTGGGTCTGAAAAACGCCGCAAAAAAAATCATTTTATCCAAATAGGTCTACCTGCTTAAAATTGAAAAAGGATTATCAGAGCCTGATAATCCTTTGTTTCAAATTTAGTTTAGTTCGATCGGAAATAGATATTGGTTAAAAGAGAAAAGGAATTCCAATATTTTATTGCGGTGCTAATATAAGAGTTATTTATTAACTCTTTTTATATCTTTTTAAGAATTTGTTAATGTTGAAAAATAGTTTAAGAATTTCATTTTATAACCGACTGTTTTTCAGTGCATAAAATTTAAGTGTATGTTTTATAATATGAAATGAATATTTTCAATAGATGTATTGTCCAAATTCCAGAAAAGATTCCTTTTTTATGAAGTTTTAAAGTCGTACGAGACAAACAGACCTGTATGTCTTATTTTTGCTTCCGGAGTTATTATATTTGCAAAAAAAAATAGATTAAATGTATTTATACAATAAAATTAACAGCGAAGAATTGAAACTGAAGCTTTATGCAGAGGCGTTTACAAGAAAGACCATCTCATTTTATCGGTACTTTTTATTGGATGATCCTCAGTTATTAAGAAACCAACTATATCAGGACTGGTCAGCACTCAATTGTTTTGGCCGGATTTATATTGCGAGAGAAGGGATCAATGCACAAATGAGTGTTCCGGAAGAAAATTTAGAGGTTTTTTTCGACAGTCTGAAGAAATATCCGATTTTTGACCAGATTCCAATAAAATATGCCATTGAGGATGACGGGAAGTCATTCTATAAACTTGCAATCAAAGTTCGTCCAAAATTGGTGGCTGACGGGTTAAACGATGACGCTTTTGACGTAACCAATGTTGGCAAACACCTGACCGC
>JAUYEQ010000598.1 GCA_030691295.1 Bacteroidota bacterium | reverse complement strand
GAACGATTCGCTGGTTACAAATGGATCCAGACTGGCTGTTGCCAGCGACGAATTTGTGGACGGCAATTACATTTCAGGATTGGAAGTTTATACCGATTTTCACGATACAAAAAAAGCAGCCAAAGAACGCAAGCTGAACCTCGGTGACACCATTTTCGTGAAACACACTTCCATTTCGAAGTTTGCCTACTTCTTTTATTTCCAGATGATCAATCAAAGCAGCACCGGATCGCTGTTCAGCGTTCCTCCGGCAAACATCAAGAGCAACTTTACCTCCAGCGACGGCAAACCGGTACTTGGTTTATTTACCGCGCGTGATGTTTCTGTTTCGAATGAAATAATAATCGACCAGAAGTTGGAAGATCAGTTGAGGAAACCATAATCTAAAATTCTATCTGTACCCCTATTGTTGGCAACACCGTTCCTGAAGGATTTTTGACACTTCGAAGAACGTATCTGGTACCGTTATCCGCAGTCAGGAAGTTTCCGTTGGCATCGGTTTCGCGCAAAACAATGTCTAATGATTGTGCCTGAAAATTATACAGATTTTGGATGTCGAGGTAAACTTTCAAGGTCATCTTTTTCAGGTAATACGCTTTGTCAACCCGTACATCCAACTGGTGGAAAACACCGAAGCGATTGGAATTTAGTTTGGAATTATCCAGATATGGTCCACCGCTCAGGTTCCATGCTGAAATGAGCGAAGAGCGATTCAAATCATAAGGCGTGTAAGGCAGTCCGCCCACAAACCGGAATCGTGTACCAACTTGCCAGCCCCGCTTCAAGGCTGCACTTCCGGTCATACTCAAAATGTGTTTGCTATCCCAGGCCGAAACAATATACTGGTTGTTTCCATCCTGGAATTCGCTGCGCACCAAGGTGTACGACAAGTTCAAATTGTACCCTTTCGCTGAACTGATTCGAGCCTGAAACTCGCCACCATAAGCACGCCCTTTTGAAGTTGACGTTACTTCCTCGTCGCCAATTACGCCATAGTCTGCACCTTTGTTGGCAAGCGAAATTTGGTCTCTGACCGAGAATGGATAATCCTGATAGTTCTTGAAAAATCCTTCAACTGAAAATTGCACCGCGGTTGCCGGTTTAAATTCTAATCCACCAATATAATGATCCGCCGAAATGTATTTCAATTGGTTGTTTTTATTCACAAACTCGTTGTTCTGCTGGTATCCCAAAGTGGTGTAGGCCGGTAACTGAAAGTATCTTCCGGTGTTCAGGTTCAGGCTCCATTCCGGAGTCAGTTGGTACGAAGCCGAAATTCGTGGAGAAAACTGTTTCAGCGGGTTATTCATTCCTGAAGAATAGTTGTTCGCATCCATCCTGAACCCGGCAGAAAGTGTCAACCGTTCAGCCCAAAAAACATGGCTGACCTGCCCGAAAAGTCCGTATTTGATCAGATTCAGTTCGGTATCGTAATTCACATTCAGGATATTTCCATCGTAAAAACGTTTCTGCAAAGTGGTATTGCGGTATTGCGCAAAATCGATATTGGCGCCAATATTTGCCTTGAAACCATCCATTCGCATGTTGTTTTCGAACCTGATTTTATTCTCCACTTCCTGCGAAGTATAATCCAGAATTTTATTGCTTTCCGAACTTTCGTCGTTCTCAAAATATTTGGTTGCTGTATTGCTCAACTGACTGCGACTGACCACCATCGTTTGGTAACTGTTATCTCTGAAATGCTTGTAAACAGCACCCAGCGTGTAGCTCCACTGATTATTCTCAGGCAACTGACCAAGGATGTAGGTCTGCTGTTCGTCCGGATTTTTAATATCCAGATTCAGTTCGTTTTGGTCGAGAGCGCCCAAGCCAATAAAAGTAAGTTCATTTTTGGCATCAAAACGAGTTTTTACCTTGAACTGCATGTCGTTAAACGTGGGCAAAAAAGGCAACTTCAATGCAGTGAAAAGCAATTTCAGGTATGAACGACGCGCCGAAACAATGAAAGAAGTTTTTTCGCTTAACGGGCCATCAAATGTTGCTGAAACCTCTGCAGCACCCAAACTTCCTCTAAATCGAAGTTTGTCAGCATTTCCGTCCACCTGCGCAAACTCGAATACACCGCTCAAGGCATTTCCACGATTGGAAGGAAATGCTCCGGAATAATAATTCACTTCGCGAATCAGGTCGGCATTCAGGATTCCAACAGCCCCACCCGACGCGCCCTGCGTTGCAAAATGGTTGATGTTCGGAACTTCAACTCCATCGAGGTAAAACCTGCTTTCCGACGGTCCCCCACCACGAATAATGATGTCGTTTCTGAAGGATGGGGACGATAAAACTCCGGCAAACGACTGGATAACCTTGGAAATATCGCGGTTCGCACCCGGACTTTTTTCAATCTCGGCAATGCCAATGGTTTTCAGCGAAACAGGGCTTTCTTCAGTCTTACGAAAAGGCGATGCATTCACAGTCACCTCTTCAATTTTGGTATCCGTTTGTTCCATCTGTATTTCGAGGAAGGCAACTTTAGCATTGCTAACCTCAATTTGAGCCGAAAGCGCACTTTGATAACCCACAAACGAAGCCTGTATGCGAACAAATCCGGGGGAGAGACCTACCAACTGGAAATTTCCGTCAATATCGGTGGCGGTTCCGATGGTGGTTCCGGTAACAATTACATTTACAAAAGGCAATGGCTCGTTGCTCACGGCATCAAAAACACGTCCTTTCAGCGTAGCCTGTTGCGCCTGCAAAGCGGTTTGATAACTTATTAAAATAATAACCAGTAAAATCAATTTTTTCATATCAATCTTTAATTTGGAAGAATCTTGTTTAATTATTGAAATGCAAACTTAAACAAGATATAACTCTCAAAGTTTAACCGTACCATTTGTTTTTTATAATATTGCCTGAAAATTGATTCTATGAGATTGGTGATTCAACGGGTAAGTTCGGCATCGGTCAAGGTTGACGAATTGGTAGTTTCGGAAATTGGAAACGGATTGCTGATTCTGGCCGGAATTGAAGACGCTGATTCCTCGGAAGACATTGACTGGCTGGTAAAAAAGGTTTGCCAGTTGCGAATATTCGGGGACACGGAAGGCTTGATGAACCTTTCTGTTCAGGACATTTCAGGCGAAATGATCGTGGTTAGCCAGTTTACTTTGCACGCCTCAACAAAAAAGGGAAACCGGCCATCGTACATTCGCGCTGCCCGACCCGAAACCGCCATTCCGCTCTACGAACAACTGGTTTACGAATTCAGCAAAATGCTTGGCAGACCGATCGGAACCGGTATTTTCGGCGCTCACATGGAAGTTTCGCTGGTGAATGATGGTCCGGTGACGATAATATTAGATTCGAAAAAAAAAGAATAAACAGCCCCCTTCTGATTCCCCCCGAGGGGGAAAGATTTGGACATCGCTATTTGCGAAGCATCTGCCCCGAAGGGGCTGAATATGAATAACCCGGGGTAAACGACGAAGGAGTGCAACCCCGGGAAGAGGAATTTGGAGAATTAATCCGTCCGCGAAATAAGATGAACAAAGGATTAGCAATTTTTCGGACGGAATGAAAATGACACTTTAATAAAAAGCTTTCTAAAATTCATTTTTGGATCTATTTGAAATTAGGAATATTGACAATAAACAACCCCGGATGACTGTTTAAACTTTTACAATCAAATTATCAACAAATGAACTCAAACGAAGTCACCCTCCCCGAAGCCCAGCAAATGGTTGACCAGTGGATCAAAACCATTGGTGTCCGCTATTTCAGCGAGCTGACCAACCTGGCAATCCTGACAGAAGAAGTGGGTGAACTGGCACGGCATTTTTCCCGGCAATTTGGCGATCAATCTTATCGTGATTCCGAAACTCCTCCCCTTTCGGGGGAGGCTGGGAGGGGGCTTCTGGCCGACGAAATGGCCGATGTACTCTGGGTTCTGATTTGCCTGGCCAATCAAACCGGGGTCGATCTGAACAAGGCATTTCTGAAAAACATAGAAAAAAAAAACAGCCGCGACAAAGACCGGCACCAGAACAATGAAAAACTTAAGTAAACAGTTTAAAATTACAGGTTTAAAGTTCAAAGTTGAGCCTTGAATCTGAGACGAAACTGCCGAAAAGAATAAAACTTTAAACATTGAACGTCAAACTTTAAACTCATTTTATATGATCCTCGAAACCTGTCCATTGTCCCTTTCAGACATCCAATCGGAGCTGGAAGAAATCCGCGAAAACGCTGCGAAAAATTTAACCAAAGAAATGTTCGAAAAGGCGCTTTCCTGCATTGATCTCACTACCCTTAATTCAACGGATACTGTTACTTCTGTAACCGAATTTACTGAAAAAGTAAACCAGTTTCCGGCAGCATTTCCCGGAATCAGCAATGTGGCCGCCATTTGTGTCTATCCGAATATGGCTCACACGGTAAAAAGCACGCTGAAAGTTCCGAACGTGAAAATCGCCGCGGTGGCCGGAGGATTTCCTTCGTCGATGACATTTACCAAAATTAAAATCGAAGAAGCTCAACTGGCGGTTGTTGCCGGTGCAAACGAAATCGACATCGTTTTGCCTTTGTGGGCTTTTCTTGAAGGTCATTTCGAAACCTGCCACCACGAAATTTCAGCCATTAAAAAAGTCATTGGAGATGCCCACCTGAAAGTGATTCTGGAAACAGGGGTTCTCAACGTTGATCAAATCTGGCAGGCTTCCATTCTGTCCATTGAAGCCGGTGCTGATTTCATCAAAACTTCGACGGGTAAATTACCGCAAGCCGCCAGTCCCGAAGCCGCATTTGTGATGTGTCTGGCCATCAAACAACATTTTGAGGAAACCGATCAGAGAATCGGATTCAAACCGGCCGGAGGAATTGTTACTCCTGAAGATGCGATACTTTATCTAACTATTGTTCAGGAAATTCTGGGAAATGAATGGTTAACGCCCGAGATGTTCCGCATTGGAGCCAGCCGCCTGGCCAATAACCTGCTCGAAAAAATTACAGGCAGTCCGGTAAAACATTTTTAAGCAGGAAGCTGTTTAAGAATACAAAATCAAATTTCATAAAAACAATTAATTATGGCAAATATTACGCTCAAAGGAAATGCAATTCAAACAATAGGCGAGCTTCCTGCAAAAGGAACAAAAGCTCCTGATTTCGAATTGATTAAAAACGACTTATCCAAAGTTTCATTGAAAGATTTCACCGGACAACGACTTGTTCTGAATATTTTCCCAAGTCTGGATACCGGAACCTGTGCGGCTTCTGTCCGTCAGTTTAACAAATTGGCTGCCGATCTGGAAAACACAAAAGTACTTTGCATTTCGCGCGATTTACCTTTTGCTCAGGCTCGTTTCTGCGGAACTGAAGGCATCGCCAATGCAATTACAGTTTCGGATTTTGCTACCGGTAAATTCGGCAAAGATTATCAGTTGGAAATTTCAACCGGTCCGTTGGCCAATCTGCACTCACGTTCGGTCGTTGTTTTGGACGAAAATCATCAGGTAATTTACAATCAGCAAGTTCCTGAAATTGTGGACGAACCGAATTACGAAGCAGCTTTGGCTTCATTGAAATAGAACGAAAAGCATACGATTTTCAGAAAGCTGTTTGCGTTTGCAGGCAGCTTTTTTTGTGTCCATTTAGATTCCTGAAAGATTGCTATATTTGAAATAATCAGGCTGATTAAAATCAAATCAAAATGACCCGAAAAGACACGCTGAAGCTATTTGAAGATAAAAAAGTTCGCACCGTTTGGGATGGAGAACAGGAAAAATGGTTTTTGTCCATCATTGATGTCATTGAAATACTAACGAATAGCACTAACGCCCGCAAATATTGGAGTGTATTAAAAACACGACTCAAAAAGGAAGGAAGTCAGTTGGTTACAATTTGTAACCAACTGAAAATGCAATCGGCAGACGGGAAGTTATATAAAACCGATGTTGCTGATGTTGAGCAACTTTTCAGGTTGATCCAATCCATTCCATCGCCAAAAGCTGAACCTTTCAAACTGAATTTATTGATCTTCCCTCAACAATAGCTTCTTCAGGAATGTTTTAGAACGAAAAAGCAACTATGCACCCTGTTCTAAAGGAAAACATTCAGGAAATTGGCAAACCCTATTCTGATCTACATTTCTTGCTTAATTGCCTGGCCGAAGTTCTCGAAGCAAACAACGAAAAAGAACTTATAAACAGCATTCCCTGGTTAAATGCGCAGGTTTTACTACCGGCACCCGAACTTGAACAAAAAACCATCCAGCTTTATTCCATCTGTTTTCAGTTGCTGAATTTGTGCGAAGTGAACTGGGCCGTACAAAGCAGGCGAAGTAAGCAGCAATCGCAAGGTTCGCAAAGTGTAAACGGAAGCTGGGCACATACCTTTTCGGAATTGAAAGAGGCCGGAATTGTTCAGGAGGAAATAGTTGCAGCGCTTTCGCAATTGGAGATTGAGCCGGTAATGACCGCGCACCCCACGGAGGCAAAAAGAACGGTCGTTCTGAAATATTACCGCGAATTGTATCTGCAACTGGTTATGCTCGAAAATCCGGTTTACACGACGCTTGAACGCGATCAGATCCGGTCGGGCATCAAAGAATTGCTAACCAGGCTTTGGTTCATTGATGACATTTACCTCGAGAAACCGCAGGTTGAAACCGAACTGGAGAACGTTTTACACTATCTCACCAAAGTTTTCCCTGATGTGTTTGAACTTCATGATAAAACATTGATTCAGTCTTGGAACGAAGCTGGTTTTAAGCCGAAATGTTTGCAAAATTACCATTCTATGCCGAAGATTAGCCTCGGTTCATGGGTGGGTGGCGATCGCGACGGGCATCCGTTGGTGACTCCTGAAATTACAAAATACACTTTGGAACGGTTGCGGACAGAGGCACTGAATCTGGTTGGCCAACGACTGCACACTCTTGCAGATAGTCTGAGTATTTACACCTCCGAAAATAATTTATCTGCTGAATTTCAGGAATTAATAGTACTGCTAAAAAATCAGATTCCGGGAATTTCGGAGCACCTGCAATTCACTGCTGCATCGAGAGAGCCATTTAAACAATTTGTTATCCTCCTGATTGAAAAACTTCCGGTAAAGCAAACCCATTCAGGAACAAATGCATGGACTTACACAAATTCCGGCCAGTTAATTAACGATCTGGAGATGCTGCTTCGGGCGCTGTCAGATTGGGGCGCGCCAATGCTCGCCATCAACGAAGTAAACAAAGCGCTGCGTTTCGTGCAGAATTTTGGATTTCATCTCGCGCATCTGGACATCCGGCAAAACAGTGAATTTTACCGGAAAGCCCTTATCGGACTTCTGGAAGATATCGATGACACCAATTATTCAATAAATGCTGAAGAATCGGTAGATAAAAAGTTTCTGCTTCAGGAGTTAAAACTTTACAGGCCGTTTACACATGTTTACTCCGGAAGTGCTGCCGAAACAGGCAATGCTATGGGTTACCTGAACGTTTTGACTGATCACATCCGGAAATACGGACCAAACGCACCGGGTTCAATGATTGTTAGCATGACAAAAAAGGTGGATGATTTATTTACCTTTTACCTGCTTGCCCGCGAAGCCGGTTTGTATGTAAAAACCGAACCGGGGCCGGCTTGTCAGTTGCCGGTTGTGCCGCTCTTTGAAACGATTGACGATTTACATTTTGCGCCCGCAATTCTTGATGAATTTTTGACGCATCCGGTCACCCAAAATACGCTCCGATTGCAGGCGCAGCGAAAAGGATATTCGCAACCTGTTTGCGAAGTAATGATTGGATACAGCGACAGCAACAAAGACGGTGGAATTCTGTCGAGCCTTTGGCACCTGTACGAAGCGCAATATGAATTGGCCCGGATTGGAGCCAAACATGGCGTTGACATTCGTTTTTTCCACGGAAAGGGTGGTAGCATTAGTCGAGGGGCCGGACCAATTCACTGGTTCCTGAAAAGCCTTCCTCCCGGTTCATTGTGCGGCAAACTACGGTTGACCGAGCAAGGCGAAACCATTGAGCGGAAATATGCGAACAAGGTGAACGCAGCTTTCAACATGGAATTACTCACTTCAGGAACCTTGCGCAATACCTTGTTACACACACACAACCACGATCCTGAACTATTTGATTTGGTTGGATTGATGGCACAGGAAAGTTTTACCACCTACAATGCGCTTACCCGTCACCCCAGTTTTATCCGGTTTTTCGAGCAGGCGACTCCGATTGACGTGATTGAAACAAGCAAAATTGGCTCCCGTCCTTCGCGCCGCACCAACCAACGCACTTTGAACGATTTGCGTGCCATTCCATGGGTTTTCAGCTGGACGCAAAGCCGCGTAAACATTACAAGCTGGTATGGAGTAGGCAGTACCTTACAACTGCTGAAAGAGCAGTATCCTGAAAAATATGCTTTGCTAAAGCAGCTACTAATTTCGCATCCATTGCTTCGGTATATTTTAACCAATGTCGATTCAGGATTAGCAGCAACCAATCCTGAAGTGATTGAGCTTTATGCTTCATTGATCGATGACGAACAAATTAAGAATGATATTTTACCGCTCATTCTTTCTGAATTCCATCTCACCAAGAATCTGCTGGCCGAAATACTCGAAAAGCCTTTTGAGGAAAGAAGAAGAAACCATTTTTATTCGACAAGGCTGAGGGCTGTGGCGTTGGAATTAATGCATCAGATGCAGGTAAATACTTTACGCCAGTGGCGAACCGGGAAAGACGCGGAAAATGCCGACATTGCCAACCAACAAAATATGATTTTACTAAAATCAATTAACGCAATTGCCAATGCTTTGGGATCAACCGGATAGGTGATTAAAAATCAAAGCAGCCATTCATTTTTATCAAGAACAAAGAAACTTATGCAGGAAATAATCAAACAATATTTCGAAGAATTCACGACCATGTCGGAGGCATCGCATACCGCAGTGCTAAAAATTGCCGAACGCGAAGGCATTGAAATGGATCGGATTATACTGGCAACCTCATTTTGTTTTGATGAATTAAATCATCATCAGGCAAAAATGAAATTGCCTTCAGAACAAGGAACATTTATTATGGGCGGTTTGGCTGGATATCCGTTTGTGGGTGAAATCGGACTAAACGCCTTTGCCGACCATATTCCTGATGGCGGTGCGGCCCTGTTTATTTTTGGTTCGCACATTGGAATTTCAAGTACGGGCAAAGTTGCCAAGGTAAAACGGGTCGGACAGCACCGGCATACCAATACCTGCGGGGCATTGATGAAGGTTCAGGAACACGTCCTGTCGTCCACGATACACGAGATTG
>JAUYEQ010000591.1 GCA_030691295.1 Bacteroidota bacterium | reverse complement strand
AAAGTAGATGTTGACAGTAATCCCGGCATCGCTTCAAAATACGGAATCCGTAACATCCCGACAATCCTGTTCTTTAAAGATGGAGTTGTGGTTGACAAACATGTTGGAGCTGCTCCGAAAACAACCCTATCGTCAAAAGTTGACAGTATTCTGTAAAAAATTATTTCATACTGAAAAGGCATAGGAATCGTTATTTCTTATGCCTTTTTTATTTTATTGATATGAACAATCTTCTCGACATACAACAGTTTCAGCAATTTGACAACCTCGAATTTATCTCTAAGGAGGTGGTTGAAGGCTTCATCACAGGTTTGCACCGAAGCCCCTTCCATGGTTTTTCGGTTGAATTTGCCGAACACAGGCTATACAATACCGGCGAATCGACCAAGCATATAGACTGGAAATTGTTTGCCCGAACCGATCGTTTGTTTGTAAAACAATATGAAGAAGAAACCAATCTTCGTTGCCAGATTGTGATCGACACCTCATCTTCAATGCTTTTCCCCTACGAAAAGGGGAAACCTTCGAAAGCCAACAAACTGGCATTTTCGGTTTATTCGGCAGCAGCAATCATTTATCTGCTTCGAAAACAGCGCGATGCCGTTGGACTTTCACTTTTTTCAGACACGATCGAATTTCACTCACAGGCACGTTTGTCGTCGGTTCATGTAGATTTGTTGTACAATCAACTGGGAGGTTTGCTGCGGCAGATGCAGGCGCAATTGCAAAAGAAAACCAATACAATTGATGCCCTTCACATGATTGCCGAAAATATTCACAAACGTTCGCTGGTCATTCTTTTCAGCGATTTGATTGAAGAGGAAAGTACCGACGAATTGTTTGAAGCATTGCAACACCTGAAGTACAACAAGCACGAAGTGCTGCTTTATCATGTAACCGATCACCGACAGGAACAACAATTCGATTTCAGGAACCAACCATACCGGTTTGTTGACCTCGAAACCGGCGAACACCTGCGGTTCTCGCCCAACGATGTGAAAAAGAATTACGAAAAAGCCATTTCAGATTATTTCGAAGAAATGCGCGTTCGATGCGGTCAGTACCAAATTGATCTGGCCGAAGCTGACATTAACGAAGATTTCAAACATGTGCTTTATACATATTTACTGAAGAGAAAACGTTTATTTTAATATATGTAAAGTTTGCGATATACATGAATTTCGTGCTACATATTTGCAATCATTACGATATACAGTAATCTTTATTAAATTTGAACAATATTTTCGTTATACCTTAAACGCAGAAGATGAATTACATTGCCCGTTCAATTTACACAGAAAAGGTTAAACCGTTTATCGGAAAACAAATCATTAAAGTTCTTACCGGACAACGAAGGGTAGGCAAAAGCTACATCATGTTTCAATTGATGGAAAGTATCAAAGAAGAGGATCCTTCTGCCAATATCATATACATTAATCGTGAGCTGGAACAATTCAATTATCTTCTTTCGAACATAGAATTGAATGTCTATCTCAGCGACAAATTTCAGGAGGGAAATGCCAACTATTTATTTATTGATGAAATTCAGGAAATTGTATCATTTCAATTAACCATCCGTAGCTTGTTCGCTGAAAATAAATGCGATATATTCTGTACAGGAAGTAACGCGACTATGCTTTCGGGAGAATTGGCCACTTATCTTTCAGGCAGATACATTGAAATTAAAATCCATAGTTTCAGACATCCAATACTATCGCAGATTA
>JAUYEQ010000580.1 GCA_030691295.1 Bacteroidota bacterium | reverse complement strand
GTACTAACGAACAAAATGATGGAAAACGACACACAAAATATAGGGAATGACGAAGTAAGGGAGCAAGTTGTTCAGGCAGCCCGATTGGTATTTGCACGTTTCGGTTACAAAAAAACAGCTTTGGACGACATCGCCCGGGAAGCACGAAAAGGGAAAAGTACGATCTATTATTACTTTAAAAGTAAAGATGAAATATTTAAAGCCGTAATTGATGCTGAAACTGAGATAAGGAAACAAGCAATTCAGGAGCAAATTAACCAGATCAGCGATTCGAAATTAAAGCTTAAAACATACATTTATGTGCGGATGCAGACCTTGAAAATGGTTGTCAACTATTATGAAGCCATCAAAAACGACCTGCTCGACAACTTATACTTTGTAAACAATTTCCGAAATGAGCATTTCGAAAATGAAATCATGCAGATAAAATATTTACTTTTTGAAGGCATTGAAAAGGGTGAATTTTCAATCGCAAACCCCGAACTTACAGCAAAAACAATCGTCACTATCCTTCAGGGATTTGAGGTTCCGCTGATACTTAAAAACCTTACCGACGAAGAAATCCGGAAGTCTGTGGATGAAATGTTGAATATTCTGTTTTACGGGATTGCCAAAAATAAAATAGGCTGAGCAAGGATGTTCAGCCTATTTTTATTAGTTCGCCTTTAACTTTAACTGTTTGTTTTTTGCAATGGCTAAAACGTAGCGGACATTCAGCACTATCGACAAACCTGTACACATCCCTGCCAGAAAATCAAGAAAGTTGTTTTGTGGTAAAAACCGGTCAATCAGTATGGCAAATACCAGAAAAATCATTCCAGCGGGTATCGATGCTAATTGTTTCATAGTAGTATTTTGTTTTTACTGCCTACTCTTTCACTTTAAACAATTCTTTCTCGTCCACCTTTTTTACTTTCGAGCTATCGTTCAGCAATTTATTGATGGCATTGAACGGTGCAAAAACAACTTCGTCGCCAGCGCTTACACCTTCCAGAATCTCAATATTCTGACTATCCTGAATTCCGGTCTTAACCGGTCTCTTGTAAACTTTCCCATCCAAATAAATAAATACTACCTCTACTTTTTCTTCCTGATCGGCCTTCGCCACTTGCTCTGTACCTGTTTCCTCTTCCTTCTCTGCTTCTTCCGCTTTGGGTTCCGGTTTGCCATTTCCTTTCAATGCACGGGTAGTAACAGCCTGAATCGGAACTGTAATTACATTTAGCCTCGTTTCTGTCTGAATATCAACAGTTGCCGACATTCCGGGACGAAAAGGATATTTCCTTCCGGACACACTATCAGTAAGGTCATTGTATGATTCGGCAAGCAATAATATTTTTACACTGAAGTTGGTCACCTGATCGGTTGAACCACCCACCACATTTGCAGAATTTGCAATTTCAGTAACAATTCCTTTAAACTTGCGACCCAAATAGGCATCAACTTCCACCAAAGCAGTGTCGTTCAGGTGAACACGCACAATATCATTCTCGTTCACATCAACTTTAACTTCCATCAGGTTGAGATTGGCAATAACCATCGTCTCAGTACCTGCATACATATTGGTTCCAACCACGCGTTCGCCTTTTTCAACATTTAAACGTGAAACAGTACCGTCCATTGGCGCATAAATTTTGGTTTTCACGAGCTGTTCCTGGGCTTCGGCAACCGATGCTTCGGCTGATTTAACCGCAAACTGCGCCGCTTTTACTTCCGATTGTGCAACTTTAAACGAAGCTTGCACTGTTTCAAAATCCGATACCGGAATTGCATCCTGTTTAAAAAGTGTGCTGGCGCGCTTAAATGCAAGTTCGCTTTCGATTAAGCGAGCTTCGGTTTGTGCCAATCGAGCCTGCGATGAACTAAAACTAGCCTGTGCCCTGTTGTATGCCTGAACGTACATATCTGGCTTGATCACCATCAGAAGCTGGCCTTTTTTAACTTCAGCTCCTTCTGCAATTTGCAAATCAATAATTTCTCCTGAAACATCAGGGCTTATTTTCACCTCGGTTTTGGGCTGAACCTTGCCATTGGCTGTTATCAACTCGGTAATGGTCTTGCTTTCAACGACTTTAGTTGCAACATTAATTTCAAAGTCTTTACCAAACCAGCCCTGTTTTTTACCAACAACCAAAACAATTATAAGGATAACTGCCAAACCAATAATGTATGGCAAAAATTTATTTGACTTCTTCTTCATATTCTTTTGAATTTTGACTTATCTGTCTGGGCAAACTTTTAAAAATTACACCTTATATGAAAAAGAACCCAATATTTCAGCCGATTGAAATTAAATACAAAAACATTCAGCAGGCTTGTATGTTATCGTGTTTTAACAATTTAAAATTCTTTGGGTATCAAATCAAACCACAAGGAAACATTTCTGAACAAAATACATAGAGATCAATGAATCAGGCAAATCTTAAAGATGAAAACCCAATTTCTGAACTGAATGTGCAAAATATCCCATTCGGCGAGTTTCTGAACAATTTAAAAGCACGGATGAAACTCGTTTATCACGACCGTGCAGATATTGATCAAATGGCTGTTAAGCGGGGAATGCCGCCTTTCGTAATGCGCGAAATCATGGACTTAAATCCATTGGCAGTCGGAATCCCAACTGAATACGGAGGAAGGGGTTGCAAAATGGAGGAGGCCATTGCGCTACTGGCTGCAACTTCCTATGAATCACTGGCTTTATCACTCACTATGGGGATCAATTCAGCTTTATTTCTTCAGCCAGTTGCAAAATATGCACAGGAAGAAGCCAAAGCTCCCGTTTTTGAACGTTTCCTGAAACATCAAAATATGGGCGGACTGATGATTACCGAACCAGACTTTGGCAGTGATGCATTAAATATGCAAACTTCCTTTTCAGAAAATAATGGAAAATACCATCTTCAGGGAACCAAGCATTGGGCCGGACTTACAGGTTGGGCCGAATTTTGGTTATTAACTGCGCGCGAAAAAAGCCAGTCTGGCGACTTGAAACGCGACATCGACTTCTTCATTTGCGACGTGAACAGTCCCGGCCAAAATATTGTGGTTGAAGAATTTTACGAGAACCTTGGATTATTCCAGATTCCTTATGGAAGAAACAGACTGGATGTTCTGATACCAAAATTGCAAAGATTAGTGCCGAAATCCACCGGAGTGAAAATGATGCTCGACTTGCTGCACCGCAGCCGGATGCAATTTCCCGGCATGGCAATGGGTTTCATACAGCGCTTGCTGGATGAATCAATTGCGCACGTCAACCGACGTCTGGTAGGAGGTAAATCATTGTTCACTTACGATCAGGTTCAACAGCGATTGGGACGACTTCAGGCATCCTACACCATTTGTTCGGCCATGTGTGCCAACAGCAGTGAGAAGGCCGGTCTCGAAATCGACCTCTTCCCACACGGATTTGAAGCCAATTCAGTAAAAAGTGTTGTTACTGACCTTATGCAGGAAGCCGCACAATCGGCTACTCAACTCGTAGGCGCACAGGCTTACAAGCTAAGCCACATCGCCGGAAGAAGTATTACTGATAGCCGTCCGTTCCAGATTTTCGAAGGATCGAACGATATTTTGTACGCACAAATTTCCGAGAATTTGGTGAAAATGATGAAGAAAACCAAAGAAAGCAACCTTTACCAATTCCTGAAAGACTTCAACCTGACTTCAAAATCAGCACCTTCGATGAAAGAAATGCTTGATTTTGAGTTGAACCTGGAACTTCCACAAAGAAAAATGGTTGAATTGGGGCAAATCCTTGGTCGTATTGTTTCTTTCGAAATGGTGGTCAATATGGGTGAAAAAGGATACAGAAGCGATTTGATCAATAATGGATTAGTATTCCTTAAGCAGGAAATTACTTCATTGTTTCAGCATTTCAATTTCAGTAATCAAACCATGGTGGTTGGAGATTATCAGGAAGAAAGCAACTGGATGAATTTTGTTTCTGCACATTAAACTGATAAAAACCGGGCATTTTTAGTATTTTTGCAAGCTCAATCGGGGAGGAAAAGTTATTTTCAGTATTGAAAAATATATTTATACTGGTTTCCTGCCGCAATAAACATTTTTAAAATGAGTTTTCATTCTTATGCGATCTATTCTCCTGATTCCGGAGCCTTTTATTACGGTTATTTTGAGGATCTTGAAAAAGTGCTCGAAATGCACAATACAAACCAGATAACTCCTACAAAGGATCGGGGTCCATGGGTTCTGATGTATTCGGAAAAGCATGATACGCGGCTAAAAGCCATTCGGCAGGTAAGTTTTTACAGATCGGTTAAAGGTCAGCGTTTTATGCGTAATAAGCTCAATTTCTAAAGCTGCTGACTGGAGTTGTTTCGTTTTTTACAAACAAATCAACATTCAGAAAGATTCACAGAGAATGCATTGTTAATAAATAATTGATTGACACACCTTTATTTTAACAAATCGGTAGTTGATCTTTTGTAAATTTGAAACCAATTTTAATACGTTTTTACCATGAAGAAAATTATCTTAGTTGCTTTTACATTGGCATTGCTTACAAGCGGATGTAAAGTATTCAAGTCTAAAAAGAGTCAGGCAGCTCCAAAAACAGAAACAACCGCAGAAACCAAAGTTTTTTCAGTGCCTGCTGTACGCGAAAATCCAACTTCGGATACCATGTACGAAACTGCCGATAAATCTGTTACAGGAAAACCAGTATCAATTCGGAGTGAAAATTTTACATTCTCAGCTGAAGATCAGGCCGCTTACGGAAGCAAAAGCTTCTTCGTGATTGTTGGAAGTTTCAGCAGCAACGAAAATGCCGGACGTTTCAAACAGGAAATGGCTCAACTGGGCTTTAAACCAATTATTCTGCACAGCGAAACTGGCTATTACAGAGTTTGTGTCGATTCTTTTAATGATGAAGCTGCTGCCCGTAGCCGTGTTCAGAAAATCAGAAATGATTATCCGAAATATGCCGACAGCTGGTTACTGATCAAGAAATAAAGCTCTCAGAATAAAGTAAAAAAGGGATACCGCAGGGTGTCCCTTTTTTTATTCATCGTTTTTGTACGTTTACATTAAGATTTTCTGCTTCCTGATAGCCTTCCGCCACAACAGTCATCTGAATATTGCTCTCGTTGATGGCCATCGGATTCACCAAATAGGAAGGAACTAACCTGTTGCCGTTGCTGATGGTTGAAGTTGCCAGCGAAACAGGACTTTCATTTGCCAAACGAATGGCTAGTTCAGCAACCGTATAAGCCATGGTTTTAATTGGTTTATATACTGTCATGGTTTGATTGCCCCTCATAATTTCCTGAATATTTGGCAAGTCGGCATCTTGTCCGGCAAGCTTTACTTTCCCTGCCATCCCATTCTCCTTTAAGGCCCGTAGCACACCCAAAGCAATGGCATCGTTTCCGGCAAGAATAGCATCCACAGTACCTTTGGCGGATTGTATCAGTTGAATAGTATGCCTGTACCCTTCGTCTTCGGTCCAATAATCGGAAAAAACATTGTAAACCAGTTTAATCTCTCCTTTTTCAATATAAGGTTGCAAAATATTCATCTGACCGAGAAAAATCATCCGGCTGTTATTGTCGTAAGTAGGTCCGCCGATAAGAGCATAACTACCTTTCGGGGTAGTGTTTACAAGGTATTCAGCCTGAATTTCACCAATCCGCACATTATCAGAAGAAACGTAATAATCGAGCCAGCAATTATTAATCAATCTGTCGTAAGCAATTACTTTGATGTTACTTTTATGCGCCATCTCAACAATCTGTCCGGCAGAAAATTGGTCAACCGGAATTACCACCAAAACGGATATTCCGGCATTGATCATTTCTTTGGCCTGCTCAATTTGTTTCTGTGCGTCATTATCGGCCATTTTTACAACAGAAACACCTCCAAGCTGATCAACGGCCTCGATAAAATATTTTTCATCACTGTGCCAGCGTGGCGTATCAAAACTGTGAACCAGCAAACCAATCTTTGGCTTTCCGGATGAACAACCGACAAGTACCAAACCTGCCAGTAATAAATAAAATAAAATTTTGGTCTTCATAGTAGATGGAATTTATCAGTGAATAATTGAAATATACCATAACCATAAGAAAGGGAAGAACTGATCCCAAACGACGTTTCAGGAATGAACCGTTTGTATACAATAAATGAACAATTCCTTAAATAATATTTTTATACGGAAAAACTCATACTTCGTTCGATACAAGCAGATGGTTGAATAACACATCTGGAAAAAAACTGAAGAAACATAAATCTCATTTGAAAACTGAGCCGGTATTCAATTTTAATGAAGTAACCAATCGTAGGCGTTCAGCAGCAACTTCGAGGGTTTCATTGTTTTTTGCAAAACAAATACGTACCATTCTCTGCTTGTTTTTTTCGTGAATAAAAGCGGAAACAGGAACAACTCCCACTCCGTATTCTGTTGCCAGACGGTAAGTGAAGTCGGTATCCGACTCATCAGAGATGGCAGAATAATCGAGTATTTCGAAATAACTTCCCTGAGAAGGAATAATCTTAAACAAACTTCCGCCCAACAAACGGTTAAAATAGTTTCGTTTGCCCTGATACATTTCTGAAATATCCTTCTTTGAATCTTCCGTCAGTAAATATTCCGAAAGGGCATACTGAAGCGGTGTATTAACATTGTAAATCTGGAATTGCTGTATCCTCCGGAATTCGGTCATTAATTTCTCGGGCGCCAGAATATAGGCCAGACCCCAGCCATTGATATTGAAAACCGGACCAAATGAAGAAACCACAAAACTCCGCTCAGCCAACTTGTCAAATTTGGCTACACTTTGATGGGTGCTGTTGTCATACACGATTGATTCGAAAACCTCAACGCTCAGAACAACGATGTTGGTTCCGTTTATTAGTTTTTGCAACTGAATCAGATCCGATTCAGACAAAACAGAACCGGTAGGATTGTGCGGCGAATTGAGAATAATCATCCGTGTTTTCGAAGAAACCATTTTTCGGACTTCTTCCCAGTCGATATGAAAATCAGGCAATTTAAGAGCAACATAAACAGGGCGGGCACCAGCATGAACAATTGCCGGCGCATACGATTCGTAGGCGGGTTCAAAAAGGATTACTTCGTCTTCGTCTTTTACCACCGAACTTATTGCAGTCATTATTGCCTGAACAGGGCCGGCGGTGATTGTAATTTCTGTTTCAGGATTATATGAACGCTTGTACAGGCCTTTTACCCTTGTAGAAATTACAGCACGTAATTCGCTGACGCCTTCGTGTGGTGCATAATTATTGTATCCCGACCGAATATATGTTGCTGCCAGTTCTGCCAGTTTTTCAGGGCACGGGAAATCAGTTTTCCCTATAGAAAGATCAATAGCACCGGTTTCGGTAACCAGTTTATTAATGGCGGAAAATATACTTCCTTTGGTGGCGGATAATTTCGTTTGAGACATTTTGTAAATATTGACCGGCAAAGTTAAAAAAATATGCTGTTTGGTTGCATTTCAAATGGCATTCACTTTCAAATATAATGATTTATTCAATAAATAAATCAGCGTAAAACTTCTCTCAGAATATCCAATGATTTTATCTCACCCATGTTGTCAAAATGAATTCTGTAATATTCCAGCAACTTCTCACGCAGTTGCCGCCGTTCATTTTGACTATATTCCAGTTTCCCAAGCGACGAAAAATCAATATCGAAAAGCATTGCCAACAATCCGGTTATGTGCTTATCGGTAAACTGATTGTGGATTGGCTCATTGCTTACAAACCTTGCTTTTTGTAAGTCAAAATAATTGCTGATCAGCGCATTGTCACGACTTGGATAGATTCCTAAAAACTGTGTCAGTTTAAACAGGAACCAAACGTGGAAATTACTAATCCCCTGATCAGACAAATCAAGAAAACTCAATGAATTGTATATAAAATGAAACAAGCCCGGATTGGGTTCTTCTTCCTTTAAACATTTGTAAAGTATTTCGGCCAAAAAAATTACCTGTGAACTTTTCCGGATATCAAACGGAATGGTAGAAAAAGGATTTGTAATCCGGACATCTTTCAACCGATGGATTTCGCGGCCAGTTTTGTAATAAATTTCAAGATCGAGAAGATAAAGTGGTTGAAAAGCAACCGATTTAACAGTCGATTTTTTACTTCTTGCACCATTAATCATGAACGACTGGCGGCCAAAAGATTCAGTATAAATTACAGCAATAATGCTGGTTTCGGAATATTTTACTGAATGTAAAAAGATGCCCCGAGTTTTTTCGAGCACTGGTTGTCAGTTTTAATGGATAAATAAAAGTTTGGTCACCATCGTTTTATTTCCTGATGCATCGCTCATAAAAACCAGATAGACTCCGGTTTTGCAGCGGTTTCCGTTCAAATTTTTACCATCCCATATTGCCTGGCCGCCCAGTGAAGTAGTTTTGTGCACCAGGTTCCCGCTAATATCGGTAATTCGTAAATCGGTATCTTCAACCAGTCCTTTTACAACGATCGGACCGTCATAAGTTTCGCGAACCGGGTTTGGATAGACATAAACATCAGCAAATTCTTCGTTGCCGGCAGTTGCCTCTCCCATGTACGAAATCAACCCGACTGAGGTCCCGATAAAAACTTCGCCGGATTTTTGGTTAATTGCGATGTCGGTAATTTCATCGGTTGGCAGCGGACTGTTCTCCATATTAAAATGTTCAAGCTCAGTATCACCATTTTCAGAAATTAAAAATACGCCGGAAGTTTTGGTTCCAATCCATTTCCGGTTTGCCCCATCAATAGCGATGGCGGTAATTGATTCTTTTTCGAGCAAAGGATGAAATTTTCCATCGTTCAGGTCTAATCCGGGGCGTGTTGCAAACATTGTGGCATCTTCCCATATCTTTTGGGGATTCGTGAATACTGCCACTCCGCCTGATGTGCCCAGCCATAATTCACCATTTTGATCTTCGGCAATGGCATTTACATCCCTCATATCCGTATAAAGCTCTTCCTTTCCGTTGGAGAAATAGGCCGTAACTTTTTGCATTTTAGATTGTTCGTCGTCACCACTAAGTGCATACATGTACTGACCACGGCCAAGGATAATCCATTTATCATCGTCTTTGGTCACCAGCACTTTTCCGATGAAAGTATTATTGGCAATTCCACTTAACTCATAAGATTTCCATTGTCCGTCAGTCTGAAAAACAGAAAGCACATTGGCAACTCCGGAGTTGGTTACCCAAAGGTTTCCTTTCGAATCAAAATCCATCCCGCCGATACGGACATAGGGATCGTTTGGTTGGCCTGGCAATTGGGTTTGCAAGCTGCTGTTGAGGTTGTTATGCTGTTTGTGAAACTTACCGGCTTTAAATTCGAGAACACCTCCGCCCCAGGAACCTGCAAAAAAATGATCCGGATCTTTCGGGTCGGAAATAACACAAACCATATCGCGTAAATCGTTTAAAATGGGGAAAACATTCCGGTCAAAAACCGACCACTTTCCCTCGCGGTTAAGTTGAAACTGCGGTTGGTTATAAAGATTTCCCCACGGATTTGACTTGCCGCCGGGAGTAATCCAAAGGTCATTGCCATTCATTGAAAGCGAAAATATTTTGTTGTCAATGGGCCCGTCGGGAACAATTTTTTCGGTTTGAGTTCCGACTTTGATCAGCCCATATTTCTGGTCGGCAATCCAAAGTACATTCTGATCGTCCAAAACTGCGCACATTGTACTGATAGGCTTTTCTTCTTTTCCTGAAAACGAATATTGATAAACATACTTTATTAGTTCAAGTTTATCATCGTAAATAAAAATCTCTTCCCTGCTTGAAAAAACGAGGTAATTCCCACTTATCGTCACATCCGAAACATAATTAACACGTGGCAGGAAACGCACCCAATTATCTTCTGTCAGTTGGTACATTTCGTCCTGCGCCCACTCGTCGGGAGTATAATTGGCAAAGATTTTCCCTTCAAAATATTTTATTTTGCTGAACTTTTTGCTGGCATTGGGAATGTTTGTAATCCGGCTCCAGTTGTTGTAATTCTGAAGGTTGGGTTCCGAAGCAAGTGCTTTAAATATTCCGGTAGTAGTGGCCGCATACAAAAAGGTGCCATCGGTAGCCATATCCTGAACATTGACATAGGCGCCATCCTGACCAATAAAATAAGTGTCCTTTATTTCCTTGCGTTCGAGGTTGATGACCACAATGCCGAAACCACAGGAGAGATATGCCAGATTCCCGACAAACAATACATTATTGATTTTTTTATCAGCAGGTATTTGCTTCCTTTTGATGTCGGATAGGTTAAAAATTTTGGTATCAAATATTAAATCAACATTTGCATTCTCATAGGCTACTAACAGCAATTTATTCTCTTTACTGTATGCCAGCCGCTCAACACCTGCATCAGAAAGACCATTAATCCCCGACATTTTCTGAATACTGTTATCTGTTTTGTTGTACGAAAACAAGCCGCCTTCAGTAACACAATAAATTTTTTCGCCAGTATCAACCACATTTTTCGCATGGGCATACGATTGATAATCGGTCCATTCGCCAATAGTTGGCTGAGAATTGACACTAAAGATTGTCAGAAAGATAAATGCTATGAATAACAGGTAATTGTTCGCCATTATTTCACTTTATACCGGATTAAATATTCAACTAATTTCTGAACTGCCCTACCCCTGTGACTGATTTTGTTCTTTTCATCCATTGGCATCTCTGCAAACGACCGGTCGGATTCGTCGGGCTTGAAAATCGGATCATATCCAAAACCTGTCCCCCCCCTCTTTTCTTCCAGTATTTGTCCGTCAACGATGCCTTCGAATTGAGTTTCGTTCCCGTCAATCACCAACGAAATAACTGTTCTAAAACGTGCCTTCCGGTTATTTATTTTATCAAGTTTCGCTAAAACCAAATCCATATTATTTTCAGCACTTCGCTCCTCTCCGGCATAACGAGCCGAATAAACGCCTGGTTCGCCATTTAAGGCTTCTATCTCAAGGCCAGTATCATCTGCAAAACAATTTAAACCATATTTATTATATATGAAAAAAGATTTTTCGGCAGCATTGCCCTCAAGAGTAGCTTGATTTTCAGGAATATCATCCTCACAGCCAATATCGTTCAGGCACAACAATTCGAACGATCCATTGAGCATTTGTTTGATTTCCTGAAGTTTATGCAGATTGTTTGTTGCAAATACAAGTTTCATAACCATTAAAATAATCCATGAATCTGGGCATCAATCCGGTCAATCACATTGCTTAAATCTTCAGGATTGTTCTGAAAGTTAATACGGTCAACATCAATGATCAGCAATTTGCCGGCTTTGTATCGGTTCACCCAGGCTTCGTAACGTTCGTTCAGTTGTTTCAGGTAATCAATCCTGATGGAATTTTCGTAGTCGCGCCCGCGTTTCTGAATCTGATGAACCAAGGTAGGAACCGAAGCACGGAGATAAATGAGCAAATCAGGAGCCTGAACGAACTTCGTCATCATCTGAAAAAGAGTATGGTAGTTGTTAAAATCACGGGTTGACATTAGTCCCATGGCATGCAGGTTGGGTGCAAAAATCTCCGCATCTTCATATATGGTACGATCCTGAATCACCGTTTTTGATGAATTCCGTATATCGACCACTTGTTTAAACCGGCTGTTCAGAAAATAAATCTGCAAGTTAAACGACCACCGTTGCATGTCTTCATAAAAATCATTCAAATAAGGATTTTCATCCACATCTTCATAATGGGCAACCCATTTATAATGTTTCGAGAGTAATTCGGTCAAAGTGGTCTTTCCCGCTCCAATATTTCCGGCTAAAGCAATATGCATTTTGATAGTTTTTAAAATTTGATCCAAAATACGGAATAATACACCGAACTTTTGACTATTCCGAAAAGTTTACAAAGAATTATTCAATTCGATTAACTGATCGAGGTATTGCCGGTCGTTTGACAGGCGTGGTATTTTATTCTGCCCTCCTACTTTCCCTCTTTTTTTCATCCACTCATAAAAAAGACTTTTTTTTGCAACAATAACATGTGGCATTTCAAGGCTGAGGCTTTTGTGCCGTTTGGCTTCATAATCCGAATTAATGGTCTTCAAAGCCCCATCGAACAAGGAAATGAAATGTTCCAAATCGCGTGGCAACTTTTCAAACTCGATGACCCACTCATGAGCCCCTTTTTGGTTATCATTCATGTAAATTGGTCCGCCGGTATATTCCGAAATTATGGCTCCGGTTCGCTCGCAGGCAATCTGAAATGCTTTTTCAGCATTGTCAATAATCAGTTCTTCTCCAAAAGCATTTATAAAATGTTTGGTTCTGCCGGTAATCAAAAATTTATACGGACTTCGTGAAGTAAATTTGATGGTATCACCAATTACATAACGCCACAATCCGCCATTTGTGGTAATTACCATGGCATAATTTTTTCCGATTTCAACCTCCTCAAGAGAAATTACTGTTGGAGTGTCGCTTCGAAATTTATCCATCGGAATAAATTCGTAGTAAATTCCGTAATCGAGCATCAGCAACATATCCTTTTTATCAGGCTCATCCTGAATTCCAAAAAAGCCTTCTGAAGCATTGTAAGTTTCCATATAATGCATCTGGTTTCCAGGCATTAGCTTTTCGTATTGTTCCCGATAGGGTTCAAATTTCACACCTCCGTGCGTAAAAACTTCCAGATTGGGCCAAACTTCCAGAATATTGCTTTTACCGGTAACCTCCAGAACGCGCTTGAATAAAACCAGGTACCACGAAGGAACACCGGCAAAGGAAGTCACATTTTCGCCAAGCGAATGTTCAATGATCTTTTCAATTTTTTCTTCGAATTCTTCAAGCAGCGATATTTCGGTGGAAGGAGTTCTGTAAAATTCGGTCCAGAATGGAATATTTTCAATTATAATAGCCGAAAGATCACCGTAATAACTGTTGTTGTTGAAGTTACTTACCCGATGGCTTCCGCCCAGGGTAAGCGACTTGCCCGACAAAATGCCCGATTCAGGATTGTTTTTCAGATAAAGCGCCAGCACATCTCGTCCACCGCGTATATGAACACCTTCGAGCGAATCTTTGCTAACCGGAATAAACTTACTTTTATCGTGGGTAGTTCCCGACGATTTTGCAAACCATTTGGTTTCGCCCGGCCAAATCAGGTTTTTTTCGCCCTGCATCATCCGTTCAACTGTGTCCTTTATATCATCGTAAGCCTGAACAGGAACATTTTTACGAAATTCTTTTTCGGATCGAATGTTTCTGAAATTATACTTTAATCCAATTTCGGTATTGGAAGCTTCCTCCAAAAGTTCGAAAAGTACCTCGCGCTGAACTTCGTGGGGATGCTTTTTAAATAGCTCAATTTCGTAAATGCGCTTAAAATTGGCCCAATTAATAATAGAATTGATTACAGGCATGGAAATTTGTTTTCAGTCTGGTCACAAAATTATTAAAAAAACTGACTTCGATTGGGCTTTATAATCATACATTTTTTCATGTGAATTTAACCCATGAATAAAAGCGCCAAATGTTTCCTGAAATATAATTTTCCTACTTTTACTGAAATTTGAATCTTCATTCAACACTTACTTTATGAATTACATCGATTTGGTTTTTGGCATTTTACTGCTATTAGCCGCCATTCAGGGATTTCGCAATGGTTTTATTATTGAGCTGGCTTCGCTGGCTGCTTTGATTCTTGGAATTTGGGGAGGAATCAAATTTTCTGATTATACTGCCGCATTTATAACCAAACACACAGGCTACCACTCTGAATACCTCAGCACCATTGCATTTGTGGTGACTTTTATTCTTATCGTAATTCTGATTCATATTATGGGCAAGATGCTCGATACGGTTGTGAAAGCTGTTTTTCTGGGCTTTTTAAACCGGCTGGCCGGAATCATTTTCGGTGTGCTCAAAACAGCAGTTATTTTGAGTATTATTCTGTTGCTGTTTGACAGCATTGATGAAAATGTACATATTTTACCATCCAAACAAAAAGAGGACTCAAAAATTTACGGGCCCATGAAACAATTGGTTCCTACTTTATTCCCATTTATCAGGCTCTGGAATGCAAATGATGAGAATAAAAATGAAGATGCTAAACCTCCGGTAAAAATCACCTGATCATTTTGCATAGAGATATTTCGACGGTGAACCATTCATTTTATATCTTTGGCCAAATTTTTCGGAAGGGGGTTTCAGCCTTTCCGACTGCCGGGTTTTATGATCTCTGGCAATATTTCTAATGTTCAAAAAGAAAAATGACCATGAATTTTGTTGAAGAACTTAAGTGGAGGGGTATGATTCACGATATCATGCCCGGAACCAAAGAACAACTCGATAAAGAATTAACAGCCGCATATCTTGGCATTGACCCAACTGCCGATTCACTTCATATTGGCCATTTGGTTGGTGTTATGCTGCTTAAACATTTTCAGCTTTCAGGCCACAAGCCCATTGCACTTATTGGCGGAGCTACCGGCATGATTGGCGATCCTTCAGGAAAATCGCAGGAACGAAATTTACTGGACGAACCGACCCTGCGACACAATCAGGAATCAATAAAAAAACAGCTTTCCAAATTTCTGGATTTCGAATCGGATGCTCCGAATGCTGCCGAAATGGTCAACAATTACGACTGGATGAAGGAATTCACATTTCTGGATTTCATCCGCGACATTGGCAAACACATCACCGTCAATTACATGATGTCGAAAGATTCAGTAAAAAAACGGCTGGATTCTGAAAGCAGCACCGGAATGTCGTTTACCGAATTTACCTATCAGCTGGTTCAGGGAACCGATTTCCTTCATCTTTATCAGGACAAAAACGTAAAACTGCAAATGGGCGGTTCCGACCAGTGGGGGAATATTACCACAGGTACCGAACTCATCCGCAGAAAAACCGGTGGCGAAGCTTTTGCACTTACTTGTCCGCTGATTAAAAAAGCCGATGGCACCAAGTTTGGAAAAACCGAATCAGGAAACGTCTGGCTCGACCCCAAACTGACTTCGCCCTACAAATTCTTCCAGTTCTGGTTGAATACTTCTGATGAAGATGCTGAAAAATACATTAAGATATTTACCCTTCTGCAAAAAAACGAAATTGCTGAACTGATTAACCAACATTCAGAAGCGCCACATTTGCGCCTGCTTCAGAAACGCCTGGCCGAAGAAGTGACGGTAATGGTGCATTCGCGCGAAGATTATGAGATGGCAGTTGAAGCTTCACAAATCCTGTTTGGACAGGGAACTGCAGAATTACTGAGAAAACTCGACAAAGAAACATTTCTGGCGGTTTTTGAAGGAGTTCCGCAATTCAAAATTTCAGGAACTGAACTGAATGCAGGAATAAAAGTGGTTGAGCTTTTGGCTGAAAAAACAATGGTATTTCCATCGAAAGGAGAATTGCGCCGCACGATTCAGGGAAACGGGTTAAGCATCAACAAAGACAAAGTTTCAGATACTGAATTGCTTATAAATGCGGATTTTCTTATTGATGGGAAATACCTCCTGATTCAAAAAGGCAAGAAGAATTACTTTCTGCTGGTTGCCGAATAAATTTCAGGATATATTTCAATTTTCAGTAATAAATACACCGTTGTTACGTTAAAAATTCAACCAAAAGACTTTCTATGACAAACTTTTTTAATAATCAGAACCTTGTTGAAATTATTTGGAAATGGAGGATGCATTTTTTAATCGTTGGTATTCTGGCAATTGTTGTTTCAGCAATTTTCTCTTCTTCAACCTTTATTAAACCCAAGTTTAAATCCACAGCGCTGATATATCCCAGCAATAATATTTATTTATTCAGCGATGAATCGGAAAGTGAACAATTGCTTGAGATTATTAATTCGCTTGACATTAAACTGCGGATGATTGATGCGTTCAATTTGGACGAAGCGTATAAGATCAGCAAAGAGGAGCCACAATATTTGACTTATATGCTGGCAGAATTCAACGACAATGTAAAATTTAAGAAAACGCAATACGAAACGGTTGAAATTTCAGTGTTGGATACCGACCCGCAAAGGGCCTGCAACATGTGCGACTCCATCATTCGTTTCCTCGACGAGAAAGTTGGGCTGATGCACAAAATTAAACACGACGAAGTTGCAGCTATCGCCAAAAAGGATTATACATTGATAAGCCACAAAGTTGATTCTCTGGAAGAAAAGTTAAATTTCTTTCGCACTGAATATCAAATTCTGGATTACCGCACACAGGCTGAGGAAATTACAAAAGGAATGGTAAAGGTTTTGGCAAATCAGCAAAAAAATACCGCCGGAGGAAAAGAGCTCAGCCAATGGTTAAAAAACCTATCGGAGAAAGGCGGGGAATATGAAATTCTTGACAAGCAGCAAAGAAGGTTGGTTAGCCTAAAAGATTCAGTTATGAAAGTCTATGATCAATCTGTTAGTAATGCGAACAAGAGAATTATTTATGGTCAAAGGGTTCAAAACCCAATTCCGGCTGATAAAAAATCGTATCCGGTTCGCTCAATCATCCTGTTACTTTCTACTTTCTCTGCACTTTTCGTTGCACTATTGGTTGTTTTGCTAATAGAAAACAAAAAAACCATCTAAACTGTGTACCAGGACAGGATAAAAGTTGCACTTTTTTACATTGTTTCGGCATTGTTTATTTTGCTGAATGCTTATTTTCTGGTACAGAAGCATTCAATGATTATCAATGCAATGCCCCTGGTTTTAGGAATTGTATTGCTGGCAATTTTTGCCCTCGACAAACTTTTGTACCTGATTGTTTTTTTTACACCGCTCTCGCTACCCTTGTCAGAAATAATGCCGGGGCTTTCATTTAACATGTTTTTACCAACTGAGCCTCTGCTCTTTGGAATACTGCTCATTTTTATCCTGAAGCTTTTTGCCACCGGAAAATTCGACCGCGATATATTATTGCATCCGGTTACACTGGCCGTATATTTAAGCTTATTCTGGATGTTGCTGACAACCTTTACCAGCACAATGCCAATAGTATCCCTTAAAGCTTTTCTGACAAGAGTCTGGTTCATAGTTGGTTTTTACTTACTTACTGCCAAACTCTTCGAATCGGGGAAAAATATTGAAAAGTATGTTTGGTTATATACAATACCCCTGCTGATTGTGATTTTCTATGCGACCCAACGACACCTGGGTTATGGCCTATGGAATAAACAGGCAGCTAATTTTGTAGTTAACCCTTTGTACAACGACCACACTTCTTATGGTGCAGCCGTTGCTATGTATTTACCATTCTTATTTGGCTTTTCATTCACGAAGATTTATTCGCCACGGGTCAAAATTTTTGTCCATATTGTACTGGCCATACTTTTAATGGGACTTGTCCTGTCGTATGCCCGTGCTGCCTGGCTAAGTATGATGGCTGCTTTTGGTGTCTGGGCTGTTTTGCGCCTGAAAATAAGGTTTAAACCCATTTTTATAATCTTTCTTGTGGTGCTTTCGGTAGTTCTGGTTTTTCAGAAACCAATACTAATGTATCTGGAACGAAATGATACAGAATCTTCGGCAAATCTCACCGAACATGTTTCTTCCATTTCAAACATTTCATCCGATGCATCAAATCTGGAACGCCTCAACCGGTGGAGTTGTGCCATCAGTATGTATAAAGAAAAACCAATATTTGGATGGGGTCCCGGAACCTATATGTTTAATTATGCACCTTTCCAACTCACAGCCAACCGGACAATTATAAGCACCAATTCTGCCGATGGAGGAAATGCACACAGCGAATACCTTGGCCCAATGGCCGAATCGGGATTTATGGGACTGGTAACGTTTCTGATATTGATTGGAGTGGTTATTTACACTGGAATTCGCACCTACACAAGGGCAAACGACAAACGATTGAAAACAATTGTGATGAGCGCTTTGCTCGGACTAATAACCTACTACATTCACGGAATACTGAACAATTTTCTGGATACCGATAAACTCTCGGTGCCATTTTGGGGATTTACTGCCATTATCGTGGCCGTTGATATTTACACCCGAAAAGCAGCTCAGGCTGAAACCCTTCCTGAAAATAAGGCATAAAAAAAATGGCCCGACAAGCAGACCATTTCCAAATTAGAATAAATTCCAATTATTTCTTTACGCGTTCATAATAAGTACGGTCGCGGGTATCGATTTTAATAATATCGTCGTCATTGATAAACATCGGAACCATAATTTCAGCGCCGGTTTCGATGGTTGCCGGTTTTAGTGCATTCGAACTGGCTGTATTTCCCTTTTCTCCTGCCATGGTCGAAGTAACCTGTAATTCTACAAAAGGAGGCAATTCAACAGTCAGCGGAGTTTCGGTATCTGCATGAATGTTCATTTCCACAACCTGTCCTTCTTTCATCAGATCAGCATTTTCAATCAACTCTGAACCAATAGAAATCTGTTCGAATGATTCAGTATTCATGAAATTATAACCGGCTTCATCCTGATATAAATATTGATATGGGCGACGTTCGATCCTTACCTGATCAATTCTAACTCCTGAATTAAATGTATTTTCAATCGTTCTGCCTGTTTTAAGGTTTTTGAGTTTCGTTCTCACGAAAGCCGGTCCTTTACCTGGTTTAACGTGTTGGAAAGAGACTATCTGAAACAACTGTTCGTTGTATTCTATTGTCATTCCGTTCTTAATATCTGCTGTTGTAATAGCCATAGAAAATTTTTAAAGTAATTCAAATCGGGTGCAAAAATAAAGAAATATTGCTGAATCAGAATTTTTCCTTCTATTTTTTCAAATATT
>JAUYEQ010000575.1 GCA_030691295.1 Bacteroidota bacterium | reverse complement strand
ACGGAAACGCTAAATGGTTTAAGAATGAGGCCGGAAATTATTTCTGGAGCGGGGCGATAGAATAACACAATATGTCACTGAAAACTTTAACAATATGGAAAACCTAAAAAAAGAAGACATCAAACAGGAAGTTTTTGATTTGTATGATGATTATGCGCACAGTAGAATTGAGAGAAGGCAATTCCTCGAAAGGTTGTCGATATACGCAGTAGGAGGTCTTACCGTTTCGTCGCTGCTTGGTTTTATATCTCCCAATTACGAGAATGTTGTTCAGATTAAACCGGATGATGAAAGATTGCAATCTGGATTTATCAATTATAATTCGCCAAAAGGTGGAGGAAGCATTCGTGGACTGCTTTCAAAACCTGCGGGAACAAAATCCAGGTTGCCTGGAATCATTGTAGTTCATGAGAACCGAGGGCTGAATCCGTACATTGAAGATGTTGGACGAAGAGCTGCATTGGACGGTTTTATCAGTCTCGCTCCCGATGCGCTGACACCACTTGGCGGCTATCCGGGAAATGATGATGAAGGAAGAGCGTTGCAGAGCAAGCGCGACCGGAATGAGATGCTTGAAGACTTTATCGCAGCATACGAATTTCTGAAATCGCACGAAGATTGCAATGGCAAAGTTGGGGTGGTTGGTTTCTGTTTCGGCGGTTGGATTGCAAATATGATGGCTGTAAAAGTACCGGATTTGTCTGCTGCCGTTCCATTTTATGGCGGCCAGCCTTCCGAAGAAGAAACCGCACAAATTAAAGCTCCGCTTTTGATACATTATGCCGAATTAGACCAGCGCGTGAATGAAGGTTGGCCGGCTTATGAAAAAGCACTCAAAGAAAATAAAAAAGAATACATCGCTCATTTCTATCCGGGAGCAAATCACGGTTTTCACAACTATTCAACTCCCCGATTCGATAGGGTAGCGGCTGATCTGGCCTGGGAACGGACAACAACGTTTTTCAGGGAAAAACTCAGATAAGCTAGAACTACGAAATAAAAAGGGGCGTTACCAAAAAGCCTTATGAGTAGTATAACTTAAAACTAACAAAATGGAAACGAACAAAATTTTACTTGGAACGTTGGCTGGAGGCGTTGCCTTCTTCCTGTTAGGCTGGTTGATTTACGGGATACTGCTAATGGATTTCACCATGGCGAATTACAATCAATGCAATTCAAGACCCATGGAAGACATGGTGATGTCGGCTATTGTAGGAGCTGTAATTGGGTGGGTAATGGGCACGAAAAAGGAATAGAAAAAAGACAAATACAAACCAGCATTTTGATCATGGAAAAAATCATACCCAGTATTCTTGCAGCCTTGATCCCGTTTATTGCAACTTACCTGAGCAAATTAAACAAGGCAAGTGTTCACAAAAATTTAATGGAAGACGCTCAAAAAAAGATTGACTTTTTGGACAAATATTTTCAGGTGTCATCAAAATTTCTTCCTGAAACGGAAATTGAATCGCTAAAACTTCAGTTGTCTGCAGAAATGCAGGAGGTGAAGAATCAGGTCAGTTCGCTCGACAAACAAGAGAACCTCACCGATTATCAACGGCTTACAATCGTTCAAAAGGTATTCCTCACGTTCTCCCCGGCTTCTGTTATGGGCTGGTTATGGGCAGTACTTTTTTATATAACCCTGGTATTTACTGTTTTCCTTTTTTGGGGCTTTTCGCTCGATGAAGCAAGTAATTTTTCTACTGAAACATTCATGCAAAGTATTCAGGACGGCACCTCCATTTTTGTCTTTGGATTTCTCTTGATTATACTGTTGCTGCTCCGTTGGCTGGCAATAAAGGAATTCAGAAGAAAATCATCATAATATGGCACCATCAATAAAATATG
>JAUYEQ010000562.1 GCA_030691295.1 Bacteroidota bacterium | reverse complement strand
GGTTTTTTTTGCTGAACGGCTTTTTTAATTAGTTTTCGTTGAATACTTGGAATTTTTTCAGCGGGTATTTCTATTCCAAGGTCACCGCGGGCAACCATAATGCCATAAGCACATTGAAGAATTTCATCTATATTATTTACTCCGTCCAGGTTCTCAATTTTTGCAATGATTTTTATTTTGCTGTCGAACTTGTCAAGAATTTCCTGAACAGCTAAAACATCTTGCTTATTTCGGACAAATGAATGGGCTATGAAATCGATATTGTTTTTAGCAGAAAATTCAATGAATTCAACATCCTTTTCACTGATGGAAGGCAGGTCAACGCTTACACCCGGTGTATTGATGCTTTTTTTGTTTTTAATTTGTCCACTGTTCCCAACCCTACAGGTTAAATATTCATCCGTTTGTTCAATCACAAGTAGGGAAAGATCACCGTCGTCAATCAGTATTTGGTAGCCAACAGGAACTTCCATTTGTATTTTTTCGTAGCTTACAAAAAACATTTCATTGTCTGATTGGCCTTGTCCGCCTTTTACTTTGATAATATCGCCTTCGTTGACATTAATTGGTTCCGAAATCCCGACAGTTCTGATTTCAGGACCTTTAGTATCAACAAGAATTCCGATATCTTCAGATACGCTCCTTACATTTTTTATCATTTCAATTGCACTCTCCGGCGAGATATGTGCAGTGTTAAGTCTTACAACGTTCATCCCGGCTTCGTAAAGCTGACGGATGAATTCAGGGTCGCAGCGTTTATCAGAGATGGTGGCGACTATTTTTGTGTATTTCATACTTCATATTTATTGGTGAGGGCGACAAAAGTATTCAAATTTTTAAATTCGGATCAAACGATCCGCCAGTGAGGGTGTAAATGTCATTAAAATTTAATGTATTCAGTAATTGCTTCAATTCCAAGTCTGTATGAATCAAGTCCAAATCCCATAATGCTTCCGATACAAACCGGGCCAATCAAAGATTCGTGCCTGAAATTTTCCCTGGTCAAAATATTGGATATGTGAACTTCAACAACGGGAGCTTTTATTCCTGAAATGGCATCACGGATGGCCACAGAGGTGTGGGTATAAGCGCCTGCATTGATAACTAGCCCATCGTAACTGAATCCTGTTTCATGGATTTTATTAATCAGTTCACCTTCGATATTTGATTGATAATATTCAAGACTGATAGAACTGAATTTTTCCTCAAGAATCCTGAAATAGCTTTCAAATGTGGAATTTCCATAGATACTTTTCTCACGAATTCCTAATAAATTCAAATTTGGACCATTTATTAACAAAATTTTCATATTTTGATTTTTTATTTTAATAATAATAGTAACTTAACCGATCGTAAATTCGTATCTAAAAATTATGTAATCTGGGTGGATGGTCATACTTTATAAATACATCAGAGTTTACAAACCAAAATTATCAATAAATGTTATAGAATTAAAAATTTAAAGCTTTTAATTATGAAATGGGAAGATAGCAAAAAAGGATTTGAGTCTTTCTTACGTTTGGAAAAGGGTTTGTCTGCAAACTCAATTGCTGCTTATATCAATGATATAAACAAGCTGATGACCTTTTCTGACGAAGAAGTTAAGAAACTGGCTCCAGAAAAAGTGAAACTGAATCATTTGAAGAAATTCGTAGAATGGATCAATGACAAAGGTGTTTCACCAAGAACACAAGCCCGTACAATTTCCGGTATTAAATCGTTCTATAAGTATATGCTTATGGAAGGTAAAATTACCAGTGATCCGACAACTTTGTTGGAGTCTCCAAAAATTGGCCGTAAACTTCCTGATGTTCTTACCATCGAAGAGATCGATCTGATGATCGATACAGTTGAGTTGGCCAAACCTGAAGGTCAGAGGAACAAAGCAATGCTAGAAACTTTGTACAGTTGCGGGTTGCGTGTTTCTGAACTGGTGAACCTTAAAATATCCAATCTGTCCTTCGATCAGGGATATATTAAAGTTGAAGGTAAATCCAACAAAGAAAGATTGGTTCCTGTAAGCGAAAAGGCGATTGAAGAAATCAATAAATACCTTGATGTTTACCGAAAATCATTGAAAGTTTCAAAAGAAAGTGAAAACATTCTTTTCCTGAATCGCAGGGGCAAAAAATTAAGCCGTGTGATGATCTTTACCATTATTAAAAACCTGGCCATTAAAGCCGGATTCGAAAAGAAGATCAGTCCTCACACTTTCAGGCACTCATTTGCAACCCACCTCATTAATGGTGGAGCCGATTTACGTGCTGTGCAGGAAATGCTAGGGCATGAATCAATATTAACTACCGAGATTTACACACATCTTGACAGGGATTATTTAAAGACAACTTTAAATCAATTTCATCCAAGATCATAACGTGTAACGATAAAAAATAAATGCCGGTACCGAACATACCGGCATTTTTTATTTTTATGCATCAACCTTATCAGAAACTATGCAAGTCTTGATTTAAGATTTTCAAATTGTTCCTTCATTTCTGCAGGTAGCGAGCTTCCAAACTGAGCCTGATGTTCAGCGATCAGTTCACACTCATCCATCCACAATGATTTATCAACAGCAAGAAGATCGTCCATCAATTCAGCCTGACCAGCAAGAGCTTCGATGTTGATGTCTTCTTTTTTTGGAATCAACCCGATTGGAGTTTCAATAGCATCAACATTGGCCAATACACGGTCAATAATCCAGCCCAATACGCGAATGTTTTCGCCATAACCAGGCCACAACCATTTCCCATCCGAGCTTTTACGGAACCAGTTCACATTGAAAATCATAGGTAATTTGCTCTTGTCAGGAGCATTTTCTCCAATGCTTACCCAATGTCCGAAGTAATCGCCCATGTTGTAGCCCATGAATGGCAACATTGCAAATGGGTCGCGACGTACGCCGGCTTTCAAGCCAATAGCTGCTGCGGTGACTTCAGAACCTACAATTGATCCCATGAAAGTTCCGTGGTTCCAGTCGAAAGCCTGATAAACCAATGGAACTGTAGTTGGACGACGACCACCGAACAGGATAGCCGAAATTGGCACGCCAGCCGGATCTTCCCATGCCGGGTCAACACATGTACATTGGCTTGCAGGAGCAGTGAAACGGGCATTCGGATGTGCCGCTAATTCGCCTGACGCAGGATCGTGTAGTTTGTTTTTCCAGTTAATTGTGCCAGCCGGGCAATCGCATCCGATACCTTCCCACCAAACATCACCATCAGGAGTTACACCAACGTTGGTGAAAATGGTGTTTTTATCAGCGCTATGTAAAGCGTTGGGGTTGGTTTCAACAGAAGTCATCGGAGCAACGCCAAAGAAACCGGCTTCTGGGTTAATGGCACGCAATACCCCTTCGTTGTCAAATTTCATCCAGGCGATGTCGTCACCAACGGTTTCAACGGTATATCCCGGGATGGTTGGGATGAGCATTGCGAGATTGGTTTTTCCACAAGCGCTTGGGAAAGCGGCAGCGATATATTTCTTCGCTCCCTGAGGATTGGTGATGCCCATGATCAACATGTGCTCGGCCAACCAACCTTCGCGTTTCGCCATTGTTGAAGCAATACGCAGGGCGAGACATTTTTTGCCAAGCAGCGCGTTGCCGCCGTATCCTGATCCAAATGACCAGATTTCGTTGGTTTCAGGAAAATGTGAAATGTATTTATCGTCGATGTTTGAAGCGCAGGGCCATCTTAAATCTTGTTGTCCTGGTTCGAGCGGGGAGCCTACCGAGTGGATACAAGGGATGAAATCATCATCGCCAAGAACATCGAGAACGGCTTTGCCCATACGGGTCATAATGCGCATGTTAACTACAACGTAAGCTGAATCGGATATCTCAACACCAATTTTTGCAATGTTTGAACCCAATGGTCCCATGCTGAAAGGAATAACATACATGGTACGTCCTTTCATGCAGCCTTTGTAACTTTCAAGCATTTCGGCTTTCATTTCAGCGGGAGCTTTCCAGTTGTTGGTTGGCCCGGCATCTTCTTTCTTTTCGGTACAAATAAATGTACGGTTCTCAACACGGGCAACATCACTTGGATCGCTGTTAAAAGCATAACTACCCGGCCGTTTTTTTTCGTTTAGTTTTATGGCAGCCCCGGAAGCTACCATTTCATCCAATAATCTTTGGTTCTCTTCTTCCGAACCATCGCACCAATAAACGTTGTCAGGTTGGCAAACCGATGCCCATTCATTTACCCAATCTAAAAGCTTTTGTTGTTTGTCATTTGATAATTTGTTTTAAATAGTCAGTGAATTCAAATTTTCTCAATAGCTACAAATATAATTAGATCTACAACTTTGCTTCATTTAAACGCAATAGCTCAAATGCTTTTTACAATTAATTAATCCTGAAAATTTTTGCTTGACTTTGCTTGTGTGTTGATTTTCAGTGCCTTTTGCTTTATTCGGTTTCGAAACGATATACTTCACCCGAAATGATCTTAATTTAATGTTAATCTACCATTAGGGGCATAAAAAAAGTTAATTTTGTTACTGAGAAAATTTTGAATTGTTGAAACTTGTTAAATTTTAATTACTTATCATGAAAAACACAGATCTTTTAAAGTATGGTATTAATACCAATGTAAAAATTATTCACAATCCAACTTATGAGGAACTTTTTCAGGCTGAAATGGATCCAGCCAACGAAGGTTTTGAAAAAGGAATATTAACCAATACAGGAGCTATTTCTGTAGATACAGGTATTTTTACCGGACGTTCCCCAAAAGATAAATTCATTGTATTGGATGACACTACAAAAGATACAATGTGGTGGGACGGAACTATCAACCGCCCAACTTCTCCTGAAGTTTTTGACGCATGTAAAGACCTGGTTGTAGAACAACTTTCAGGTGCAAAAAAATTATATGTTGTTGATACTTTTTGCGGAACAAATGAAGATACCCGCATGAAAGTTCGTTTCATCATGGAAGTTGCATGGCAGGCTCATTTTGTAACCAACATGTTTATCCGTCCATCTCATTACGAACTGGCAAACTATGGCGAACCTGATTTCGTAACCTTGAACGGTTCTAAAATTACCAACCCAAACTGGAAAGAACAGGGATTGCATTCTGAAAACTTTACATTGTTCGATTTAACCCGCAAAATGCAGGTTATTGGTGGAACATGGTACGGTGGCGAAATGAAAAAAGGTATTTTCGCTTTGATGAACTATTATTTGCCATTGCGCGGTATCGCTTCTATGCATTGTTCTGCCAACGTTGGACCTGAAGGTGATGTTGCTATTTTCTTTGGTCTGTCAGGAACAGGTAAAACCACTCTTTCTGCCGATCCAAAACGTTACCTGATTGGTGATGACGAACATGGCTGGGACGATCATGGTGTATTCAACTATGAAGGTGGTTGCTACGCTAAAGTTATCGACCTGAGCAAACACAACGAGCCAGACATTTGGAGAGCTATCAAACGTGATGCATTGTTGGAAAACGTAACTGTTAAAGCTGACGGAACTCCTGATTTCACTGCTGCTGCTTCAAAAACTGAAAACTCACGTGTTTCTTACCCGATTTACCACATCAGCAAAATCGTTTCTCCTTCACGTGCAGGTCACGCTTCAGAAATCATTTATCTGTCGGCTGACGCATTTGGTGTATTGCCTCCGGTTTCTATTTTGGACGATAAATCGGCTCAATACCACTTCCTATGCGGTTATACTTCAAAATTAGCCGGAACTGAACGCGGGATTACAGAACCAGTTCCTTCTTTCTCTCCTGCATTTGGTGAAGCATTCCTGACTTTGCACCCAACCATGTATGCAAAAACATTGATTGGTAAGGCAAAAGAACACAATGCAAAAGTTTACCTAGTGAACACAGGTTGGAACGGAACCGGAAAACGTATGTCGTTGAAAGATACACGTGCCATTATTGATGCCATTATCGACGGATCAATTTTGAAAGCTGAAACAAAGCAAATTCCTGTTTTGAACTTAACAGTTCCTGTTGCATTGAATAACGTTTCTGAAGGAATTCTTGATCCACGTGATACCTATCCAACAGAAGCTGACTGGACTGCAAAAGCAAAATTACTTGCTGCAAAATACATCGCAAACTTCGAACAGTATTGTGACAACGATGCTGCCATTGCTTTGAAAGTTGCAGGACCACATTTGTAGTCAATTCATTTTTTTGATTATAAAAAAAAGAGGCTAACTCAATCGAGTTTAGCCTCTTTTCTTTTTATGCAGTGTATGCTTATTTTGCTTTAATTGCATTCATTACTTTTTCTTCTGATAATTCTTTGGTGCAGAAGAACCAGTCATAACATTTTACGCCTTCTTCTTTAGCTTCCATGCGGTCTTTTGCTACTACGCATGAACCTGCTGGTGGAACGATTACAGCATCGCCTGGACGCCAGTCAGCTGGCATTGCAACACCGAAAGCATCAGCTGCCCGAAGAGCGATAACAACACGCATCAGTTCGTCGAAATTACGTCCAAGCGACATTGGATAATAAATCATTGCGCGGATAATTCCTATCGGATCAATGAAGAACACAGCACGTACCGCTTTTGTATTGCTTTCGCCCGGTTGAATCATGGCGTATTTCTTGGCAACTTCCATTGTAATGTCTTCAATCAAAGGAAAATTAACTTCCACATTCTTCATCCCTTTGTATTCAATTTTTTCCTTGATGGTGCGCAACCAGGCAATGTCGCTGTAAAGACCATCATTTGATGAAGGTTATGCCTGTTCTCAGAGGCTGACGTTGCTGAGCGAAAGCATCATAAAATTATTTGCCGAAAAGTAGTTGGCAACGTAACCGAACAATTATACGACTTAATAAATATCTAACAAGGCAGATGTGATCATATCGAAAGGGCAGGGCAATCTGGAAGGTTTGTTTGAAAGCCCGAACCAGCATATTTTCTTTTTGCTAATGGTGAAATGTAATGTGGTGGCCGAACGCCTTGGGGTAAAAAAAGATAGTTTTGTGGTGAGACAAGATAAAGGTAATTAAGATGATTCAAAACACAATGAACCTCCGTCCGCGATACGGAGAGGTTGACCAGATGGGCTATGTTTACCATGCCAATTATGTGAGTTATTGCCATCAGGCACGCACCGAACTGATGCGAAATTTGGGTATTCACGATCAGGTGCTCGAAGAAAACCAGATCATGACACCAGTTATAAGTATCAACCTGAGGTATTTAAAAGCCGCCAGATACGATGAATTACTGACTATTCGAACCACACTCCGTGAGATGCCGAAAATTCGCTGTCAGTTCGAATTTGAGATCAGGAATGAACAGAATGAAAAAATCTGCACCGCCGTATCCGAAATTGTTTTTGTGGACAGCATTTCCCGAAAACCAATGAGGGTGCCGGAAATTGTTAAAAATGCGATGATTGATTATTTTAAACCGGAGGTTTTATGAAACTGACAGTACTTACAGAAAATACAGCAGGTGGAAAATATTTGGCCGAACATGGTTTGTCGTACCTGATTGAACACGAGGATAAAACCATTTTATTCGATACCGGGCACAGCGATGTTTTTATGCAAAATGCCCGACAAATGGGAATCGAACTGCAAAATGTGGTCGATTTAATTGTGTTGAGTTTTATACTGAATTTAAAATTGACCAGCTAAAAACCGGACAGGTTTTAAGTTTTTAACTACCTATAAAAAAAGACCGCCTCTTTTCAGTTTTGAGACGGTCTCTTGTGTATTTCTACCAATTTTTGCGGTTTTCCGGAAGTCCGTATTTTTCGAGTACAAAGTCAAGGTCTTTGTCACCACGTCCGCTAAGGTTGATAAGTATTGATTTTTGAGGCTCTTTTTGAGCAAGTTTTAAAGCATAAGCAACAGCATGAGCACTTTCCAGCGCAGGAATAATTCCTTCCAACCGGCTTAATTCATAAAAAGCATCAATACATTCTTTGTCTGAAATTGTATCGTAATTTACTTTTTTCAAATCTTTAAGCATACAGTGTTCGGGGCCAACTCCGGGATAATCCAATCCGCTTGCTACCGAGTAAACAGGCGATGGTTCTCCTTTTTCGTCCTGCAGCAGATAACACTTAAACCCATGAATAATTCCGGGTGTTCCCTTGGTCATTGTTGCGGCATGGTTTCCAAGATCAAGTGAATGACCACCAGGCTCAATACCATACAATTCGCATTCTTCATCTCCAAGAAAGGCAGAGAAGATTCCCATCGCATTGCTACCGCCACCAACGCAGGCCACAACACTGTCAGGCAGTTCTCCGGTCATTTCAAAGAACTGTTCTTTGGCTTCTATTCCAACTACCCGCTGAAAATCACGAACCATCATTGGGAATGGATGTGGTCCAACCACAGAGCCAATACAGTAAATTGAGTTAATTGGATCTTCCAGATAGGCGAGAAATGCAGAGTCAACAGCTTCTTTAAGTGTTTTTAAGCCATGCGAAACAGGCACAACCTTTGCTCCCAGAATTTGCATCCGCACAACATTTGGATGTTCTTTGATGATATCAACTTCACCCATGTGGATTTCACACTCAAGTCCGAAGTAAGCAGCAGCAGTTGCAAGGGCGACTCCATGTTGTCCGGCTCCGGTTTCTGCAATCAGTTTTTTCTTTCCCATGAACTTCGCCAGAAGCGCTTCGCCCATGCAGTGGTTAAGCTTGTGAGCCCCGGTATGGTTCAAATCTTCACGCTTCAGGTAGATTCTTGCTCCATATTTATCCGACAGACGGTTGCAATAATAGACAGGAGTTGGGCGTCCCTGGTAATGTTTACGAATACTTCTAAGTTCGGAAATGAAGTTATGCGACTTACTGATGGCATAATAAGCATCATTAATTTTCTTCATCTCTGATTCAAGCACAGGAGGTATAAAAGCTCCTCCATACTCATTAAAATAACCTTCTTTGGTAGGGTATTTCTTAAAATAATTTTCCGGCATACTGTAAGTATTAAGTTAATTATGATTTTTTAAACAAAAACCAAAATTAAAATAATATCAGGTAAACGTATTAAATTATGGGATTTTTCACAAAAAAAAACTCAATCCTTTTCGCACAATTTTTACATGTTTGCTGGTAAGTTTTAAGTTCTTGATTTTACAACTTCCGCCAGACACGATTTTATTTCGGGAAACAGAAACACAAAACCTTCCTTTAACAATCTTTTTGGAACAACCTGAGGGCTCTTCAGCAGCAGTGAAGAGGCTTCTCCCATCACTAATTTCAGCATAAATTCAGGAACAGTGAAAAATGCCGGCCTTTTTACTGATTGTGCCAATACTCTGGTAAATGTTTTATTATCAATGTTATCAGGAGCAACCAGATTGTACGTTCCCCGTGCCTGTTCATGTTCAATGCCCCAAATAATTGCATTTACCACATCGAAAATATGCACAAAAGCGAAGGACTGAGTACCGGATCCGATCTTTCCGCCAAGTCCCATTTTAAACAATGGCAACAAATTCTGAATGGTTTTCGCCTCTTTCCCCAAAATCAGTCCAATCCTGAAAATCACCTTCCGAACTTTCGGCGATAAATCAGATGATGCGTTTTCCCAGCTTTGTACAACCTCGCCAACAAAATCGTTTGAAAAAGAAGGGCTTTTTTCTGTATGAACTTTTCCGGGAGAATAAATTCCTATTGCTGAAGCTGATATGAAAATCCGGGGCTTTTTGTTGTCGGGCAAACCATTGATAGCCTTGACGATGTTTTGAGTGGTTTCAACCCTGCTTTTCATGATTTCCTTCTTGTTGGCTGCGGTCCATCTTTGCAGAATTGGGGCTCCTGCAAGGTTTATCACCACAGCAACGTCTGCTAAAATTTCAGACAGCTTTTTAACATTGTAAAGCGTACTTCTTTCAATGGAAACAATCTTATGATTGGCCGCTTTAAGCTCGCGAATCAAATTTTTTGCGATGTATCCATTTGCTCCTGAAACTGCAATTTTCATCTTTCCAGTAATTTAAATTCAAAACAAGCTGATTTATAGTTTAAAAATACAATCAACTTGAAATTAAGTTTAACTTTTCTCGTTTAAAACTGATGTAAACTCATTTTAGATTAATTTTGCCCAACCGAAACTTGCTAAGCCAGACTTAATTACTAAATGCTGATTTTTTGAACTAAGTTTGTTGTCGTTCTATTAAATACAAAATTTTCGTGTGAAAAAGAAAACACCCATATCCGCTGTAAAAACAAAATCATCTACCCGGTCAGTAAAGAAAAGTTCCGGTTCGTCAAAAAGTTTCGGACGGAAGGTATTCATATTTCTGCTAAAAACAGGAATTGCCCTTGTGCTGCTGGCATTTCTGCTTTTTCTGATTGTTTATGTTGGTTTTACAGGTCCGGTTCCTTCGAAAGAAGAATTACAAAAAGTGAAAAATCCGGTAGCGACAGAAGTTTTTTCAAACGATGGCCGGTTGCTTGGAAGATATTACATTGAAAACCGCAGCAATGTAAGTTTCGGCGAAATATCGCCAAATATAATCAATGCACTGATTGCCACGGAAGATTCAAGGTTTTATCATCACAGGGGCGTTGACGAAATTGCGCTGCTGCGTGTTTTTGTAAAATCTGTTTTGATGCAGGACAGAAGTTCCGGCGGAGGAAGTACCCTGAGCCAGCAAATAGTAAAGAATTTGTATCCGCGCAAATCGTTTGGTGCATTCTCAATGCCAATCAATAAGTTACGCGAATCGATCGTGGCATACCGACTCGAAAGATTATATACCAAAGATGAAATTTTAACACTCTACCTCAATACAGTTCCGTTTGCTGAAAATACATTTGGGGTTGAAGTTGCATCGGAGCGGTTTTTCAACAAGCCACCATCGAAATTAGATGTTCATGAAGCTGCCACCCTGGTAGGAATGTTGAAAGCCAACAACAGTTACAATCCGCGTAAAAATCCGGAGCGCTCGCTCGAAAGGCGCAATGTGGTGATTGAACAGATGCAAAAACACAGCTACATATCGAAGGCTGAGGCTGAAATGTACAAAGCGGAACCACTTGATCTGGCATACAACCTGATAACCTACAACGAAGGTCCGGCTCCGTACCTGATGGAAAAAATCCGCCCGATACTGCAAGCCTGGTGCGAAGATCATCTGAAAGAAGATCAAACCATTTATAATTTATACACCGACGGATTAAAAATTCAGACCACCATCGATTTCGATATGCAGTTGGCTGCAGAAAAAGCGGTTAACGATCAGATGAAAAATCTTCAGGCATTGTTTGACATTCATTGGGGAAAGGGCAAGCCATGGGGAAACGACCAATCGGTTGTGACCCGTGCCATGAAACGTTCAGATCGATACCGGAGTCTTAAAAAAAGAGGTGTTCCTGAAGAAGACATCAAAAAAATATTCAATACGCCAACTTCTGTTTCGTTGTTTACTTGGGATGGTAACAAACAGGAGGAAATGACTCCGATGGACTCTGTTCAGTATTATCTGAAGATCTTAAATACCGGATTTATGGCCATGGACCCAAATTCAGGAGAACTTAAAGCCTACATCGGCGGAAATGATTTTCGCTATTTTAAATACGATCATACTCTTTCAAAGCGTCAGGTAGGTTCAACATTTAAACCAATCGTTTATTTGGCTGCTCTTGAAGCCGGGATTCCGCCGGATACTTATTTCGCGAATGAAAAAAAAGTTTACACAGATTACAGCAACTGGTCGCCATCGAACTCGCACGACGATTATACCGGTTATTATTCGATGGAAGGCGCTCTGGCAAAATCCATCAATACCATTGCAGTTGATGTGGCAATGCAAACCGGAATTTCAAATGTGATCAATCTGGCCAACCGGATGGGAATTGATTCGGAATTACCTGAATATCCGTCGCTTGCGCTTGGTACGCCATCCGTTTCTCTGGAAGAAATGATTTGTGTTTATTCAGAAATTGTAAATGGCGGAAGAAAAGTGAAACCGTATTATTTAAAGGCAATTGAATCAAGCACAGGGCAGGTTCTGGAAGAGTTTCAAAATATTCAATCCGACGAACAACTTGCCAAAACTGAAAATTGCCGGATTATTACCAACATGCTACAATCGGTTATTGATGGTGGCACCGGCAGCGCGATCCGCACAAAATGGGGTATTGACGGTGATTTCGCCGGGAAAACCGGAACTACACAAGATCAGGCCGATGGCTGGTTTATTGGTATGACGCCGAAACTGGTAGCAGGTGCATGGGTTGGGGGAGAGGATCAGTCAGTTCATTTCAGAACGCTGGGAGCAGGTGCTGGCGGACATACAGCGCTGCCAATTGTCGGGCAGTTTTACAGTCAGATATTTCGTAACAATAAATTTCAGGATATTCGGTACAGCAGGTTTGATCAGCCTTCAGGAGAAACCCTGGCAATGCTTGATATTCCGCCATTTCGCGAGGTTCTTCCATTAACAGTTAAAGGATTTTTTCAGGATTTGTTCGGAAGGAAAGAAACAAAGCAGGAAACTGATTTGAGAATTCATGAAAGAGAAAACAGGCAGCAAGCAAAGGAAGAAGCCAAACAGGATGCACGGTCTGAGAAAAAACCATTCTGGCAAAGTATGAAAGATGCCTTTAAAAAGAAGAATAAATAATCAACGGAAAAATAGATGAACAGAAGATTTGAAAAATGGCTGGCTGAAATTTCAGAAAAGAACTTAATATATATCCTCAGTTTATTTGTGGGCCTCCTTAGCGGAACAGCCGCTTTTATGCTTAAAAATTTCATCCATTACGTCAGCCATTCTTTAACGCAGTATTTCAAAGATTCAGAAGAAAGTTTCTTCTATCTGGCATATCCGATGATTGGTATTCTGATTAGTGTATTGATTGTGAAATACGTGATCAAAGACGATATCAGTCATGGTGTTTCTAAAATATTATCAGTCATCTCCAAAAAGGGGAGCCAGATAAAAGCGCATAACATGTTTTCTTCGATGGCTACCAGCGGTTTTACGATTGGATTTGGCGGTTCAGTAGGAGCTGAAGCACCGATTGTTTATACCGGTGCAGCAATTGGTTCAAATATTTCACGGTTGTTTAAGCTGGATCCGAATCAGGTACGTTTGCTGATAGGCTGCGGGGCAACCGGCGCTATTGCCGGAATTTTCAAAGCACCGGTGGCTGGCATCATGTTCACGCTTGAAGTGCTGATGATCGATTAAACCATGGCTTCAATTATTCCGTTGCTTATTTCAGGAATTACCGCAGCCACACTGGCCTATTTCTTTATGGGCAGTTCGGTGATGTTTCATTTCTCTCTTGAAAATACATTTGATTACGGAAACCTTCCTTATTATATTTTACTTGGCATTTTCAGCGGGCTGATTTCGTTTTATTTTACCCGCACCGCTATGTATGTTGAAAAACTAATCAAAAAAATCAGGAACAGTTACTCCAGGCTTATCTTTGGTGGCATCACGCTGGGTATTTTGGTGTTTATTTTTCCATCATTATGGGGCGAAGGTTATGACTCGATCAATAAAATATTTACCGGTCATGGAGCTGATTTATTGAATAATTCAATATTCTTTAATTGGAAATCTGATCCTTATGTGTTGCTGTTTATCCTTTTTCTTATCCTGATTTTTAAGGTATTCGCAATGGCCATTACCACAGCAAGCGGTGGTGTAGGCGGAATTTTTGCACCTACCTTGTTTATGGGGGCAATTGGTGGTTATATCATATCACTTGCAATGAACACATTTTTCGGACTGAATTTGTCACCCGCCAATTTTGCACTGGTTGGTATGGGCTCCCTTATGGCAGGGGTGATGCACGCTCCATTGCTGGGCATTTTCCTGATTGCCGAAATTACCGGAGGATATCAGTTGCTGGCTCCATTAATTATCTCTTCAACAGTTGCTTATGTTACCGCTACCCGTTTTGAGCCACATTCGATTTATACGAAACGGCTGGCCGAACTGGGCGAATTGGTTACCCATCACAAAGACAAGGCTGCGATGCATTTTATGAATGTGAAAGAATTGATCGAAACCGATTTTGAGATTCTATCGCCTGACATGAATTTAGGCCAGATGACTTATTCTATTGCCCGGTCGAAGCGGGATTTGTTTCCGGTGGTGGACGAAAACGGGATGATGCAGGGAATGATCAAGCTGAATGATATACGAAACCTGATGTTCGAACAGGATTTGTACGAAAAGATCAGTGTGAGCGATTTGATGTACATGCCAGAATTTTTTATTTCACCAAACGATTCGGTAGAGGTTGTTGCTGAAAAATTTAAGTCCTGCGGACGCTATAATCTGGCAGTAATTGATGATGGCAAGTACGTCGGTTTTATTTCCAGGGCCAGAGTTTTCTCGGTTTACCGCGATACAATGGCCGATTTGTCGTTTGATTAGATTTCTTTAAATTGCAACCATGGCATTTCACAAAGAAATTGATGTCATCCAATTGTGCATCGAACGACTGGCAACAATTTGTGGTCAGTCAGTTCGCCTGATAAATTCACGTTCGGTTGGGGGAGGTTGTATCAATCATTCCGTAAAAATCAACACCTCTGTTGGCGATTTTGCTCTGAAATGGAATGCTGATTGTCCTCCTGATTTATTCCTGAAAGAAGCGGCAGGACTGGACGAAATGCATTTGGTTGACAATCCGTATTTGCTGATTCCAAAGGTTATCTGGAGCAGGGAAGCGGATGAATTGCCCGGATTATTACTGATGGAATATTTGCAGCCAGCAGTCTCAACTTCCGGATTCGATGAACGGCTGGGACGTGGAATCGCCCGTCTCCACAGCAAAACTGCCTCATTCTATGGCTTTTATCACTCAAATTATTGCGGTACCACTGTTCAGGACAATGCATTTACCAGCAATTGGCCTGAATTTTATGCACAACGCAGAATATGGAATTTGGTGCAGCAAATCAATGTTTCGCGCGGTTTGACCTCCGGAGAGCTGAAAGTTTATGAACGGTTGGTTGAAAAGATGCCGCAATTGCTTGTTCATCCAACAATTCCATCACTTATTCACGGTGATTTATGGTCGGGAAATTACATGTACACCGCGAATGGCCCGGCGTTGATTGATCCGGCCTGCTATTATGCCGATCGCGAAATGGAACTGGGCATGATGCAATTGTTCGGAGGTTTTTCACCAGCGGTTTGGAAAGCATATCAGGAAGAATACCCGCTTCCGGAGGGTTGGCAGAAACGAATTCCTTTGTACCAGTTGTACCACATTTTGAACCATCATTTATTGTTCGAAGGTTCGTATGGGCGGCAGGCGCTGGAAATTGCGAAGGCTTTTTTGTGATGTTGTGTCGTGTAGCGACAGGGCATTGCCCTGTCGCTACAGTTCCACCAACCGGTTTTTTATTGCATAAACCACCAATTGCGCGGTGTTTTTGCTTTCGCTTTTTTCGAGGATGTTGGCGCGATGCTTATCAACCGTTCGTTTACTGATGAAAAGTTTATCAGCGATTTCCTGGTTCGACATTCCCTGACAGATCAGTATCAGTATTTCCATTTCGCGTTCCGACAATTCAGTATGAAATTCGTTGCTCTTTGGCGAATATTTCAGGCTGTTTACAAGCGTTTGAAGTAACTCGGAAGAAAAGAACGAGCCACCGTCATAAACCACATCCAGCGCAGTTTTAACTTCTTTGATATCAGAATTTTTAAGTACAAATCCTTTTACCCCGGCATTCACCATTTTATAGTAATAATCTTCTTCGCCATACATCGACAAGGTGATGATTTTCAGATCGGGATACCTCTGATGGGCAATGGCAGACGCCTCAATTCCATCCATCACCGGCATACTGATATCCATCAGAACCAGGTCAGGAACAACTGTATTGAGCAGTTCTAAAAATTGTTTACCATTGGCAGCTTCGGCAATTACATGGTAATTATCCAGGTTGTTCAAAAGAATGCGCAGTCCATTCCTGAAAAGGGTATGATCGTCAACGATAATTATTTTGCGTTTCAATTGATTACTCGTCATGCATTTTAACTTTTATGGTTACCCATGTTCCTTTTTTGTGCTCACTCTCAATGTTGATTTCGCCCTTCAGCGAATTGATGCGCGAATAAATGTTGGAAAAGCCCATTCCGCTGGTGACAGGCTGTTCAATCACTTTGGCTACATCAAAACCTTTACCGTCGTCCTGATAAATAATGGTCAGGTAAACACCGTCTTTGGTCAAAGATAGGTCGATCTTTTTAGCCTTTGCATGTTTGATTGTATTATTTATCAACTCGCAGACAACGCGATATAAAACAACTTCCACATTGCTGTCAAAACGTTCATCTTTCAGGTTCGAAACCAGGTTAATCCGGATGGTTTTGGTAATGTTGATCTTATTCGAAAAATTGCTCAGTGCCCGAACGAGTCCAAAATTATTCAGAACATGCGGACTCAGATTATCAGAAATCTCTTTCAGGCTCTTGATAGCTTCATTGATAACCAGCTCAGTGTTTTCAACAATTTCGCGCGACGCCTCATTGTGTTTCATTTGAGCCAGCGACGAAACCGACATCTTTACAGTTGAAAGCAATGGCCCAAGTCCATCGTGAAGGTCTTTTGCAAACCGCTTGCGTTCTTTTTCTTCGGTTTGAATAATGGTATTCAGGAACATTTTTTCGGTCTGGCGGCGCGAATCTTCCACCCGTTTCATGTACTTGAAAATCTTTTGGATCATGAAAACGCCGATTGCAAAGGCCAGTGAAGTGAATACGCCCATCCAGACAAATATTTCTCGGTAATCCTGTGGCTTAATATTGCTGACATAAGGCAGAAATTCGACCAAACGCATAACAGCCATCATGATAAAACCAATCGTGAGCAACATCCACGAAAAATTGAACTTTGTAACCCTGGTAAGTTTTAGCGCAACACCTACCGCAAAAAATTGCAGTACAATGGCAATCACAAAAAGTATTTTGAGGATCATTGGTTATCGGGTATAAATCCTGTTTTCCTGTTCAGCTACGCGGATAAATGTGGTTCGTTTGCTCAATTCCTTTAACTGCGACGCGCCAACATAAGTGCAGGTACTGCGGATGCCTCCCAAAATATCCTGAATGGTATTTTCAACCTTTCCGCGGTAAGGAACTTGAACAGTTTTACCCTCGCTTGCACGGTAATCGGCTACACCTCCGGCATGTTTGTCCATTGCAGTAGCCGAACTCATGCCATAAAACTGTTTGTAAGTTTTACCATCTTTCTCGATGGTTGAACCACCACTTTCGTCGTGTCCGGCAAGCATTCCGCCGAGCATTACAAAATCGGCGCCGGCACCAAAAGCTTTGGCTACGTCGCCCGGAGTTGAACAGCCACCATCGCTGATAATTTGTCCGCCGAGGCCGTGAGCAGCATCGGCACATTCAATAATGGCTGAAAGTTGAGGATATCCAACGCCGGTTTTGACACGCGTGGTACAAACCGAACCCGGGCCAATTCCGACTTTGATAATATCCGCACCGGCAAGCAACAATTCTTCAACCATTTCGCCGGTCACCACATTTCCGGCAATGATAATTTTATCGCTGTATTTTTTACGGGCTTGCTTTACAAACGACACAAAATGCTCCGAATAACCATTCGCCACGTCAATGCATATAAATTTCAGCTGAGGGTTGGCAGTTAAAAGTCGATCAATCTTTTCAAAATCACGCGATCCGGTTCCGGTACTGATGGCAATGTAATTTTCGATTCCCTGCGGAGCCAATGCCATAAACCGGTTCCATTCCTCAATGCTGTAATGTTTGTGGATGGCCGTAAAAAGTTTTTTTTCAGCGAGGGTTATTGCCATTTCGAAAGTGCCCACTGTATCCATGTTTGCGGCCATGATCGGAATTCCAGTCCATTCGGTGTTTGTGTGCTTCATTTTAAATGTACGATCCAGACTCACCTGCGAGCGGCTTTTCAGGGTTGAGCGCTTTGGCCGAAACATTACATCTTTAAAACCCAGTTTTATGTCGTATTCAATTCTCATTTTTTTTACCAGTTTTTGTTGTTTGATGATTGTGTATTTAATTGCGCAAATAAAGTTAAATCTGCTGAAATGCCGTATGTTTATTCAGTTGCTCTTTCCCATTCCCATCTTGAAAGTCCACCCCAGTTGATGGTTCGTTTATATCCTGCTTTACGCAGTTTTTTTGAAACTATTTTCACAGTGCCACCCACAGTGCAGTAAAGTATCAAATATTTGTCTTTGGGAATTTCATTCAACCGGCTCGTTATTGTTCCTGAAGGAAATGATTTGGCCGTGGGAATATGACCATTTTTAAAAGCTTTTTCCGATCGCACATCAATTATCCATATTGAATCGACCGGGTTGTCAACGATTTTTTTTAATTCTGAAGGTTCAATATACTTTCTTAAAACCTTACCTTCAGCTCCAGCTTTCCCAACAAATACCGACTGTGCAGCAGCAACATTAATAAGTACGGTAAATAAAAATAGTATGATCAGTGTTGTTTTTGAAATATGTTTTATTCCTGTTCCCATGTTTATTGAAACTCTTTTTTAACGAATTTTATTAGACCACACAAAGTTAACGGCTTTTATCGTAGTCGCACATGGGCGTTGCGATTTTTAATCGCAGGTAAACCACGTATAAATTGTCAGTATTGACCATGGCTATTTTGTGTACTTCTGAAAGAATTTCTAAAACCTTATTTTTTATGGCAACCTTAGTAGCCTCCGATTCCCGCTGTAACCCAACCTTATTACCTTATTGATTTGTATGAGATTAATAAGGTTTGGAGTATCGGGGTGGCATCGTTTGTACTAAGGTTTTAATTGCCAGATTTTGTTCGGAAAATTCCCGATGTTAGGGCTTTGCTTTGAGGGAAGGGAGTGAGAGGGCTTCACTTCAAGTGAAACCCTCACTTCTGAACACAAAAAAGCACAGAGAACAACCTGTTTTCCTTTTGGAGGTTCTCCGTGCCAATGCATTGTTTGTCAGACCCTGATCCCGATTTTCATCAGCGATTTTAAGAGTATTGCTGTTTTATAAAATTGAGATTTATATGTTTGTATATGAATGATATACAGACATTTTTACTCATTTAGAAAACGGGGGAGTCAAGTGAATTTTTTATTAGGTTGTATATTGATGACAAATAAGGTAATAAGGTTAAAAATCACATACATTAATTTTCTACTAAGTCCTCACGGTCATTAAAACGAACATCGAAATGAATAACTTTGGATTGGCACCGGCGATCTGTTTCAAAGTCCGGGACAACCATGGAAAATATATTCCATTACTAAGGTTGGGCTGGGGTATTTTTTGGAATTTCAAATGGATGCTCACAGAGACACCGTAGAGTACATCAAATTTTCATTTATAGTATCCCAATCAGGTTGCCATAAAATCAACGTTATGGAAATAAAAGATCGAATTCAGACTTCGGAAGGAAGCGTTAAAAAGAAAAGGTACAGTCAAGGATTGCCTGTATTCAATCCTTTTGCA
>JAUYEQ010000554.1 GCA_030691295.1 Bacteroidota bacterium | reverse complement strand
CCAGAGGCATGTCGGGATAATCTTTTTGAAACTTTCGTAAAAACGGATTAATGTATTTAACGGCTTCGGAGGGTTGATTGTTCATTTGCATCGGATACCCGACAATCACTTTTTCGACATTTTCCTTTGCAAAATACTCTTTCAAAAACACCCATATTTCCTGAGTGAGAATAGTTGTCAGCCGGTTCGCAATAATCTGAAACGGATCGGTTACTGCAATTCCAACACGTTTTTTTCCGTAATCAATAGCTAATATTCGCCCCACAGTTTTAAATTTTGTTGCAAAAATAGCATTATTTCGAAAAGGAAAACTTTGGCACATGCTTTGTTTTAACCCAATCAAATTACCGGTAACGTTCAAAAAATAATTTTTCAACCATTAAAAACAGACGCCATGAAAACTCTAAACGCTATAAGGCAAATTCTTCCGGTTGTATTTTTTACAATAACCTTGATGGCTGCTTCGGTTGAAGTAACTGCTCAAAATAAAGATAATTACAAGAAATCAGATAAAAACAGCGACCGTAAGGAGTACCGTAACACAGACCGTTCAGTACATAAATATGAAAAGAAATCTGGAAATGATTCACGATACGGAGATGGGAAAGATTATGCAAGATACCATTCAGGAAAAAAGAACGGAACCTATGTGTATAGTGATCACAATTCGAAAAAGAAGAATTACTCTCATAAAAACTATATAAACCATCCGAAGTATGGAAAGGTGTACCAAAGGTTCGATCATAATCCGGTAGTTTTTAGGCATTCACGCGGAAATTACTATTATTCAGGAAATAATTTTTACAGCTATCGTAAAGGAGTTGGTTACTACGTTGTTGAACCTCCACGTCAGGTTTATTTCAGGGAATTGCCCTTCAGGAGTGAAAGAGTTTATGCACACGGACAGCCATATTACAGAAACGGAGATTTGTATTTCAGCTATTCACCAAGAGGATATGTAATTGTTCCTTCACCGTTTCAGGTAAATTTCTCAGTCAGATTTTAAAATTATTTCAGAATCAGATTGAAAATCATTTACATAAAACCCCGGATTTGTTCCAAAAGAATCAAATTCGGGGTAACTTTTTTATACATGTATATTTATTGATATTCGATAAGTATTTGTATCATCATAGCAAACCGGCTTTTTTCGGTATGTATGGTTTTATTCTGGTCATCGCAATTTTGAAAGCGCACCTATTTTATATTGTCATCATGCATTATGGATTTGAAATCGACATCTTAAACCAGTTTTGTGCCGACAGTCAGGTCCTCTAAAAGTTAGAATAGTACTCAACTGTTATTTATATACATTTCAATCAATCGTCAACAGGCATCCATGTTGTATTTGGCTTGATAAACAATCATTTTGGTACATTTCTGTTTCCCTGCGAGACGTTGGTCTGTTGAGATTAGATCTAAAAAACAACAATCTCTATTCAATTAATTGGCGGAAATTGACCGGATAGTATCACATTTTATTCGAAAAGTATTAAGCAATCGGAAAGTTTTGGTTTTAATTTGTAGACTGGTTGTCTGAACCTATCAATTGCAAAAACAAAATTCAAAATACCTAAGCAATGAAACGAGCCATGAGAATTACTTTTCGCACAGGAGAATGATTATTGGCGAGTTCCATGTGGCAATTAAAAAACAAATTAGAAACACATGAAATCAAAATTTAAAAAGCAAATCAAAAAACTGCTCAACAGGCACGAAGAACTGTTGTCGGCTAAAAACAAAAAGGTAAAAAACGGCAACGGGGTTTTCGACCGATATAAACATCCGGTTTTAACTGCCGCACATACACCCATTATCTGGCGGTACGATCTGGACGAACAAACCAACCCATACCTGATGGAGCGCATCGGAATGAATGCCACCATGAATTCAGGAGCAATGAAATGGAACGGCAAATACATTCTGGTCGTTCGCGTGGAAGGTGTTGACCGCAAATCATTCTTCGCCATTGCCGAAAGTCCCAATGGAGTCGATAATTTTCGCTTTTGGGATTTCCCGGTAACTATTCCGGAAACCGAAATTCCAGACACCAATGTGTATGACATGCGTTTAACGGCTCACGAAGATGGATGGATTTACGGCGTTTTCTGCTCCGAGCGCAAAGATCCGAATGCCGCACCTGGCGATTTATCGTCGGCAGTGGCTGCTGCCGGAATTGTGCGGACCAAAGATTTGCTGACCTGGGAACGCCTTCCGGATCTGAAAACAAAAAGCCAGCAACGAAATGTGGTTTTGCACAACGAATTCGTTGACGGGAAATATGCCTTATACACCCGTCCGCAAGATGGTTTTATTGATGCCGGAAGTGGCGGTGGAATAGGCTGGGCGCTGATTGACGATATGACCAACGCCGAAGTGAAAGAGGAAAAAATCATCAATTTCCGCTATTATCACACCATTAAAGAAGTGAAAAACGGCGAAGGACCGCATCCGATTAAGACCAACAAAGGCTGGTTGCATCTGGCTCACGGCGTGCGTGGTTGTGCAGCCGGGTTGCGGTATGTAATTTATTTATACATGACCGATTTACAAGATCCGTCGAAACTGATTGCCGAACCAGCCGGTCACCTGATGGGACCTATTGGCGAAGAACGTATTGGCGACGTGTCGAACGTACTTTTCACCAACGGATGGATTGCCGATGAAAACGGAAAAGTATTTATATACTACGCTTCGTCGGATACCCGCATGCACCTTGCTACTTCAACAATTGACAAACTGGTTGATTACTGCCTGAATTCGCCTGCCGACGGCTACCGTTCTGCGGCTTCAGTGGAGACTTTGAAAAAGCAGATTGAGAAAAACCTGGAAATACTGAAAAAGAAGTAGTTAATCAATAACTTTTCCAGAGTTTTATACTATTTATAAAACTCTGGAAAAGTTAAAACTTATAAAACTTTGGGAAAGTTTACAAATAACTAAAAAAATACACATAAAATGCTAACTACCATCGACTTTGCCATTGTCGCAGTTTACCTTAGCTTGTTAATATTCATCGGCTTCTACTTAAAACGTCAGGCATCGAAAAATCTTGAATCTTATTTACTTGGCGGAAAAACCATTCCGTGGTACATGCTTGGCTTATCAAATGCTTCAGGCATGTTCGATATTTCAGGAACAGTTTGGCTGGTGGCAATTACGGTAATTTATGGCCTGAAAAGTATTTATATTCCATGGCTCTGGCCGGTTTTCAACCAGATTTTCCTGATGGTTTACCTCTCGGCATGGCTGCGTCGTTCAGGAGTAACAACGGGTGCCGAATGGATAGGTTTCCGCTTCGGAAAAGACAAAGGAGCGGTAACTTCGCACTGGATCATTGTTATTTTTGCCATTTTGGTCTGCCTGAGTATGCTGGCTTACGGCTTTATCGGCATGGGTAAATTTATTGAAATATTCCTTCCTCTTAAATCCATATTCCCGTCGCTAAGTTTTATTCCAAACATTTATGTACCTCATGTTTGGGGGATCACATTTACACTTTTTGCCGTTTTTTATGCACTGATGGGCGGAATGATGAGCATCGTCTGGGCAGATGTGGCTCAATATGCAATCATGACTTTGGCAGCCATTGCCATCGCCATTATCGCAATGTTGCATTTGGATATACTGGAATTCTCAAAATTAGTGCCTGAAGGCTGGTTTTCGCCCGCATTTGGTACTCATCTCAATATGAACTGGACCGGAAAATTTTCAGAATTCAATACTAAAATTCAGGGCGATGGTTACGAACTGTTCACACTTTTCTTTGGAGTAGTGCTGATGAAAGGAATTTTGAGTAGCATCGCAGGTCCTGCTCCGACTTACGACATGCAAAAAATTCTGTCCACCAAATCGCCGCGCGAAGCTTCCCTGATGAGCGGGTTTGTATCGGTTGTTTTAATGCCCGTCCGCTATTTGATGATTGCAGGTATTGCCGTCATCGGACTAATCCTTTTTGATCAGATCAAAGATCAGATAACCATCAACGGAGCGGTCGATTTTGAACTTGTATTGCCGGCAGTTATTGCGCACCCCTGGATTCCTGCGGGATTGGTCGGATTGATTCTTGCCGGTCTGCTGGCTGCTTTTATGTCCACTTTTGCCGGAACGCTGAATGCAGCCCAGGCATACATTGTGAACGACATTTACATCAAATACATCAAGCCTGAAGCAACCGCCAAACAATCGAACAATGCGAACATCATCGTTGGTTTGGTGGTGGTGATTATCAGCGTAGGATTTGGCGTACTTGCCGAAAACGTAAACAGCATCCTTCAATGGGTAACAGGCGCATTGTATGGTAGTTATGTAGCTGCCAATATTCTGAAATGGCATTGGTGGCGATTCAACAGCAAAGGGTTTGCATGGGGAATGACGGGCGGCCTGATTCCGGCACTGATTTTACCGTATGTTCCAGTGATCAATACCGTTTTACCAATCTACTATTTCCCAATTATTCTTGTGTTCTCCGTAATCGGGTGTATTTGGGGAACTTATACTGCTCCGGCAACCGACACCGAAGTACTGAAGATATTCTATGCAAAAACACGTCCATGGGGATTCTGGAAACCGATACACGAAATGGTGGTTGCTGAAAATCCCGGTTTCAAAGAGAACACTGCTTTTGGTCGCGATATGGTGAATGTTTTTACAGGCATCGTATGGCAAACCGCTTTGGTGGCAGCGCCTATCTATCTGGTGGTAAAACAATTCAACTCATTCGCCATCGCTTTGATGATCGTTGGTGTTGGATCTGTAATCCTGAAAAAGAACTGGTACGATAAACTTGAAGATTAATTTTTTTTCGATCAACTTTTCCAATTTCAATCAACTTTTCCAAAGCTTAGAACTTTGGAAAAGTTAGAACAATAATAAATCGAAACGATGAATTCCAATCTATTAGAACTGAAACAACAACTCAGAAAAGAGTTGACCGGCAATATTCTGCCATTCTGGTCAGAAAAAATGACCGACAACGGAAACGGTGGCTTTTACGGTCAAATAAATAGAGATGGCCAGCTTGTTCCTAAAGCTGACAAAGGTGGAATCCTGAATGCACGTATTCTGTGGTCTTTTTCTGCTGCCTATCTTCTGGAGAAAAATCCGCTCTACCTCGAAATGGCCAACCGCGCAAAAGATTTTATCCTGAAGCATTTTTTCGATTCTGAATTTGGCGGGACGTATTGGACCATTTCGTTTGACGGAAAACCAGTTGATACCAAAAAGCAAATCTATTCACAGGCATTTTTCATTTATGCGCTTACTGAGCATTACCGCGCTTCAGGAGATGAATCGAGCCTTAGGACTGCCGTTGGATTATTCAGGTTAATAGAAAACCATAGTTTTGACTGTGAGATGAATGGCTATTTTGAAGCTTACAGCCGCGATTGGAAATTACTGGAAGACCTGCGTTTAAGCGAAAAAGACGAGAATGAGAAAAAAACCATGAATACGCATCTGCACATTCTGGAAGCATACACCAATTTGCACCGCGTTTGGAAAGATCAAACGCTTGGCCAGCAATTGGGAAACCTGATCCTTATTTTTACCGAAAAGATCGTCAATCAAAAAACTTTCCATCTGGACCTGTTCTTCGACGAAAACTGGAATACAAAATCAACCATCGTTTCCTATGGGCACGACATAGAAGCTTCGTGGCTGATTGATGAAGCTGCAAGGGTTTTAGGCGATCAGGAATTGTTGGCTGAAGTACAGAAAGTCTGTATCAAAATTGCCGAAGCTGCCTGCGAAGGATTGCAGCCCGACGGAAGCCTTGTTTATGAATTGGATAAAGGTCATTTGGATACTGACCGGCATTGGTGGGTTAATGCTGAAGGCGTAGTCGGTTTTATGAATGCTTTCGAATTAACCGGCGATCATGAATGGTTGGAGAAATCGCTCAAATGCTGGAAATACATTCAGGAAAACCTGATCGACACAGAAAAGGGTGAGTGGTTTTGGAGTATTTCAGAAGATGGAACTGTTAATCGCGATGGAGACAAAGCCGGTTTCTGGAAATGCCCGTATCACAACAGCCGTATGTGTTTGGAAATAATGACAAGATAGTTTCAGGTTCCAAATTTTAAGTTCCAAGTTTGATCGCTACCTGGAACTTTGAACTTTGAACTTGAAACTTTTTAGAGTCCCAATTCGTCGCTGATTTTCTGCATTGCCGCCAGTGAAAGTTCGGCAAAATCCTGAATCGGAATACCAATCAGCTCACATTCCATAATTGTTTCGCGATTGACAGAGGCTGCAAAAGCTTTTTCCTTCATTCGTTTGGTAATTGATTTTGTTTTTACAGAAGCAAGTTTTTTATCAGGATAAACCAAAGTTGTGGCCATTATTAGGCCGGTTATGGTTTCACCGGCAGCAAGCGCATGTTGAAAAACGGTGGTTCGTTCTTTTCCTGAAGCCATTTCGTTGTGCATAACAATCGCATCAATGGCTTCTGCAGAAAGCATTCCATCAAGCATTCCCGCTGCAAACGGACCATGCCGCATCGGATCACCACTTGTTATTTCCACGTCAATATCGTGCAGTAAACCTGCCATCCCCCACTCTTCCGTATCCTTGTTTAATTTTAGTGCAATTGCCCGTAAAACTGCCTCGCTGGCAAGACAATGTTTGAGCATATTTGCATTCTGAATGTGCTGATTTAAAAATTCAATGGCATTTTCACGTAAAATCATGTCAGTAGTTCTATTTTTGTTGCTGCAAATTAGCAAAAAACAAAACAAAAACGATGGCTTTCGAAATTGAACGTAAATTCCTGGTTGACACCAGTAAATGGGTTCCGACCGATACCGGAACCAAGCTTATTCAAGCTTATCTGGGACTTGATCCGTTGCCGGTAGTGCGCATACGGATATCAGGAGAAAAGGCTTTTTTAACCATTAAAGGTCCTTCAAGAACCATCTCGCGGCCCGAATTTGAATATGAAGTTCCGGTTAACGATGCATACGAAATGCTGATACTGGCCATTTCAGAACCTGTGGAAAAAACAAGGCACAAAGTTCTGTACGAAGGTTTTTTTTGGGAAGTGGATGTTTTTTCAGGAAAAAACAAAGGACTGGTAATGGCCGAGATTGAATTAACTACTGAAAAACAGCATTTTACACGACCAGACTGGCTTATGCAAGAAGTTTCGGGCGACGAAAGGTTTTACAATTCGTACCTTTCAGAACATCCCTTTCAGGAATGGAGCGATGACATGGCCTGATTTTTGAAAAGCCGGACACAACAAGAATTAAGAAATATCGTTTACCTAGTAGCCAATAAACCGATTATATATGCACTTGAAAAACATCTTAACAGGATTCGTTATCCTGATCAGCCTTTCCGCTTTTGCTGAAACCAATTTTGCC
>JAUYEQ010000550.1 GCA_030691295.1 Bacteroidota bacterium | reverse complement strand
ACACAGCTGGATTTAAAATATTGAATTGTGAGCGGGTGACATCAAGTCATTCGCTCACTTGCTTTTAAAGATTGGCAGTACCCAATTTCTTTGAAATCAGTAAAGTAATCACTAAATCTTTCGGTTCGTTTATAGTACCGAATTTGGGATACGGTTTTACATCTACAATTTGAATGGAAAATCCGCCAGGTTCCTTTTGCTGGTCTTTTAAAACCGAATGAAGTTCGACGATCGTTCTGTTTTTATTGACAATCCACTCACCGTTTATTGCAACTTCTCCCGACCAAAAACAAACCACCCCTTCAGGACAGCGCGAATCGTTTATTTCGTTTATCTGGAAAGTATATTGTCCATCGGATGAAGTGTAAATTTGATTGATGCGAAAAGTCGATTCCTCACCAACCGTAAATGTTTGTTCAATAAGGTTTTCTTTGCACCCCATTCCGGCGAAAAGTAAAAAAACCAGTAAATATTTTATAGCAGACAGAAGTTTCATTTGTGAATAGTTTATTTTTTAATTGTCAAATGGAATTCGCATGAAGTTTAATATCATTTCAATTTTTCATTGCAGAGTCATGCTCATTTCATATCATTGCACTTTATTTAAGCTATACCAATAACAGGTTGTTCACGTTGCGTAAAGTTATAAAAATATAGATTGTGAAGATCGGAACTATAGATTTGGGGGAGATGCCGCTGTTTCTGGCGCCAATGGAAGATGTGACGTATAAATCGTTTCGGTACATGTGTAAAAAATACGGTGCCGATGTGATGTACACCGAATTTGTTTCGTCGGAAGCGCTGATCCGCGACATTGAGAAAACAAAGCAAAAAATGACACTGTTCGATTTCGACCGTCCGGTGGCTATCCAGATTTATGGGCACGACATTGATTCGATGGTTGGTGCAGCAAAAGTCGCTGAAGAATGTCAACCCGATTTTATCGACATCAATTACGGCTGCCCGATGAAGAAAATTATCCGCCACGGAGCCGGTGCAGGCATGTTGCTCGATCCTAAAAAAATGCAGCGCATGACCGAAGCCATCGTTAAAGCAGTGAAAGTACCTGTTACAGCAAAAACCCGTCTGGGCTGGGACGAAAACAACAAAATTATTGTTGAAGTTGCCGAACGGCTACAGGACGCCGGAGTTGCTGCACTTGCCATTCATGGGCGCACACGCAGTCAGTTGTACACCGGCGAGGCCGACTGGACACTTATTGGCGATGTGAGGAACAATCCCCGCATGACGATTCCAATCATCGGAAACGGCGACATCAACGGACCGGAAAAAGCCAGGACATTTCTTTATCAGACCGGAGTGGACGGGCTGATGATTGGCCGGGGTGCAATTGGCCGTCCATGGATTTTCAGCGAAGTGAAACATTACCTGAAAACGGGAGAACTGCTCCCTCCGCCAACAGTTTCCGATGTGGTGCAGAATGTTCGCGATCAGCTCAATATGTCGATTGAATGGAAAGACAATGTTCGAAGCGGCATTTTAATGATGCGCCGTCATTTCGCCAAATATTTCCCAACCTTGCCCAATTTCCGCGAGCACCGCATCCGGCTTTTGCAGGCCGACACAATTGAATCGGTTATGGAAACGTTGGATCTGATAGAAGAATTGTACGGCAAGATCCAGGTTGACTATACAAATGTGAGCCTGAAGTAGCAAAGGAATTGCAGGTTTATGGGCTAAAGCCCAACGATGGATGTGTCTTTTCTATCCGTCACATGAATGTGATGGCAAAGGATAGCGCATAAATCAGCAAAACTATCGATTGAATTGTATCCTTTGCCGTTCGGCTTTAGCCAACGGGTGTGAAAAAATAATAAAGTGAAGAAACTACGAACCATAGAGATTGCAGCGATTCGGGGAATAGAATAATTTAGCTTTGATTCGTAATTGGGATGATTAAATGGCAAAGCAGTAGCTGCGGACAATATTTTTTTGCCCACCAACTTAACCTGCCATGTTGTTTTTACATTATACCTCCTTTGATT
>JAUYEQ010000548.1 GCA_030691295.1 Bacteroidota bacterium | reverse complement strand
CAAGAAATGGGTTCACCAAATCGAGCTTATGAAACAGGTCGGATCTGAATAAACCCATGTCAGTTTTAAGCATCAGGTCTAAACGTGGACTGAGGTATCGGCTGAGATATAATTCGGGCATAAAACCTATGCCACCATCTTCGGTAACTGTACCATAAGCGCCTACACCCAAGCCAAGTCCCCATTTTTTATCGGAGGTCTGGCCATTTACAGTGGCTGCGAAAGCCACAATGAGCAAAAGTAAAATTGTCTTTTTCATATTTCTGAATTTAAGTGTGTCGGAATGAACCCGCATGTGAGAAAATCATCCGATTTTTGTGAACAACGAACATGCTCGTTTAATGATTATTGATTTTTGTTTTAAAGATACAAATTTTTAATGTTTGCAGATATTTTATCATTAAACAAAACTATAAAAATTAGGTTCATTTATCGTTAGCTTATTATTTATCGTTGTTTTGTGTAAACTTTGATATTTTTACCGGCAAAATTATTAACCCTTGTACGCAATCATCGACATAGAAACCACAGGAAATTCATCCAGATCGGGTAAGATTACAGAAATTGCCATTTTTATTTACGATGGGTTTGAAATCATTGATTCATTCAGCAGTCTGATTAATCCTGAATGTTACATTCCTGATTTTATTACCCGACTGACTGGTATTGATAATGAAATGGTGAGATCGGCGCCACGTTTCTATGAAGTAGCCCGTAAAGTGGTGGAAATGACGGACGACAAAGTATTTGTAGCTCACAATGTAAGCTTTGACTACAAATTTATTCAGGAAGAATTTAAAAGGCTGGGGTATGATTACCAACGAAAAACAATGTGTACGGTCAGGATGGGCCGAAAGTATTTACCGGGACACAAGTCGTATTCGCTTGGAAAAATTTGTGATGAGCTGGGAATTCAAGTCAACGGCAGACACCGTGCTGCGGGCGATGCACTTGCAACTGTAAAGCTTTTTGAAATGATTTTGGCCAGAAAAGCACTAAAGGAGGCGAAACAGGATCCAAGCCAGTTGCGGTTGTTTTGAAGTTTTACCGCAGAATGAGCATTGTTGAATTACAAACAGCAATTTATAAACAAAAGAACCGCATTTATTGGTGCGGTTCTTTCGTTTTATCGATCAGATTCTTATTCTTCTGTTTTTTCTTCTTTTACTTCTGATTCAGACACTTCAGGTTCAATCAACAGATTTTTTTCGTTCAGCAGCAAATACCACTGAATAATCTTTTTCATGTCGGATACATACACCCGGTTTTTGTCATATTCAGGAATTACTTCTTCGAAGAATGCCTTGAATTCGTTGGATGTAGCTTTTGTCGAAATCTCTTTCCCGCTTTCCTGAATTCTTTTAAACAATTCTTTCAACTGTATTTCTCCGGTTTCGGTAAATACCGAAATGTCGGACATAGCACTTATTTTGGAAGTTGAATAGGCCGGCATGCGTTTGCCCGTAAGCAAGGATTCAACAATAATGCTGTTTTTTGCTTCGGTCACCATTTTAAATAATCCGGGCTGACCACTGATCGCTAATATTCCTTTTAACATACATTCAAATTTAATTTTCAGGTGGCGAATATAATACATTCCACCGAAGTAAAAAAAGCTGCGCGCCCTATAATTTTAGCTGATGACTTATTCCAAGACTAATCCATCGGCCTGGTTGTGAAACTGTGCCAAAATCAAAATACCTGGTATCGAGCACGTTGGCTGCCAGTAAATAAATCTCGGTTGAAGGCGTTTTCCACATAATACGGGCATTGACCAGCCAGAATGGCTGGTAAGATTCGGTTGTTGTGCGCATTCCGTTTCTGTCCTGATAGCTTACACGCCACGAACCTTTCAGATTATTCCATATTTTATGGTTGAGTTCGATATCGAGTTTCTGTTTCAGATTATCCAGCACGTAATACGAGAGAAAATTACTTTGACCTTTATCCTGTTCGCTGTAAGAGTAATTGATTCCGAGTTTGGTGATGAATAAAGGTTTGTTCCATACCTTTTCCGGAAAAATATCTCCGCTGAGCTCTAATCCGGTGGAGTTGATGCTGGTCAGGTTTTTGGTTTGCCATTTTTCGGTATCAGTCTCGCGCACCCAGTCAATCAGATCTTTACCGCGACGGTGATATGCTCCTGCATGTCCCGAAAATCCTTTGAAGGTAAGTTTCAGCCCACCTTCATAAGTAACAGATTTCTCAGGTTTCAGGTCAGGGTTTCCGATATTTGTCGGGCCATTGTAAAACAAATCGGTGAATGTGGGCATCCGGAGGCTGGAATTCGCTGATCCGTATAGTTTAAAATGATTTGAAATAGCATAGGAGGCATCCAATCCGGGATAAATATTCCATCCAAATCCCAGGTCCGAAATCCAGTTGGCCATAGCCCCGGCCGAAATTGATAGTTTTTTGAGATAAACCGAATGTTCAGCAAAATAAGAAATAGTTGTGCGCGAATATGCTTTGGTGAAAAACTGGCCAGATTCGCCCGGAACTTCGATGGGGGTTTCAAGTACTTTACCCAAAACATTGCTCCATACATTCTCTGTCCTAAGTTCTGCACCAAAAGCTGATTTTCCCAATGCAGATGCAAACCAAGCATTAAGGTTACTTCCGAAAACATCTGTTAAATGATAATTATGACCTGCATACCAGCTGGCCGGCTCACTCCTGAAAAGTTCAAACCGATCCTGATGACGTCGCCAGTATATGGAAGGAGACAGATGGATTTTTGTGCCTGTTTCGAATTTCAGTGATGCGAAAGTCGTTTTGGTTTCTTCAAACTGATTTGGATAGGTGGCCGTGTAAAAACTGTTTGCGCCAAAAGCCTTGTTTGTTCTTCCAACCTGAAAATCAAGTGTGCCTGGTTTTGTATTCAGTTTGGTCTGGTAAAATGCATTCAGGATTTTAAAATCTGTATTGTCTATATAACCGTCAGACGACATGCGGTTAACAGCAATAAACTGGCTCCAGTTTCCGCTTTGGATGTTTCCTGAAACATTTACATCGGCCAGTTTGTGTTGCCCGCCTGAAATATCGAGCTTTACACCTGAAGATCCTTCCGAACTGGTAATAATGTTAATCGCTCCTGAAAAAGCATTTGGCCCGAATACTCTGGCGGCGGGGCCTTCCAGAATTTCAATGCGTTGAATGTTTTTAAAGCTGACGGGGAGATTGAGGGAATGATGTCCGGTTTGAGGATCGGAAATATTGATCCCGTTGAGAAGAATTATGGTTTGATCGAAGGAACCTCCCCTGACCGATATGTCGGCCTGAACCCCATGAACACCACGCTGTCGGACATCGACACTCAGCGCATATTCAAGCAGTTCCTGAAGACTTTGGACGGGTGCCGCCTCAATTTCATTTCTCTCCATTACGGATACGATCCGCGCCACCTGCGAGAAAGTAACAGGTGCTCTTTGGGCGCTAACCTCGACCTCGTCAAGATTGTATTCCATGCTTACCTTCAAACTGTCGGTTTGGGCAAAAAGTAATTCAGGTTCAGATAATGAGGTATATGCAACCATTAGCACACCAATGCGTACAGGTTGTTTAAGCACACTGAACAATGAATAAGCTTTTCTTCCCCAACGTTTGAAAGTAAACATTTCAGCCCGGTTGTGGGTTTTAATAACTTTTTTCATTCTTAATTTTAAAATAAGAGGCGGCTAAAGTAATAATAAATCGAATTGAGGCAAATCTGAATAAAATTATGCAGCGATTCGGGGAATAGAATAATTTAGCTTTGATTCGTAATTGGGATGATTAAATGGCAAAGCAGTAGCTGCGGACAATATTTTTTTGCCCACCAACTTAACCTGCCATGTTGTTTTTACATTATACCTCCTTTGATT
>JAUYEQ010000546.1 GCA_030691295.1 Bacteroidota bacterium | reverse complement strand
TAATGAATCAACTACCAAAATTTTACAAGCGAATCTATCTTCCGTTTTTCCTGATTTTTCTTTTCGCCGGAATGTGTTTTAACGCGCAAAGTGCAATTCCTGAAAGAAACCAACCCTCTGGCCTGACCGTTGATTTCCTTTCACATGCCGGACAAGTTTTCCGCAATGGATATCCGGTAAACACACCATTGTATCAGGCCGTTGGGCGAAAAGAAAACTTTCAGTTTGCACAAATTTCCCGAAAACAGCCATTCTTCGGATGGATTGTCAACTCCGAACAAAACAATATTGTGCAAACTGCCTATCAGATTCTGGTTGCTTCAAGTCTCGAAAATATTCAGAAAAACACAGGCGACTGCTGGGATTCGGGAAAATTGGGAAGCGACCAATCGGTCAATGTAGTTTATGCCGGAAAAGAACTTCAGCCCAATTCGGTGTATTTCTGGAAAGTAAAAACATGGGACAATCACGGGGTTGAATCTGTGTTTTCGACTGTTTCACAATTTAAAACAGCACCGGTTTTGCAGGATTACGCCACTTCGCGCTATCCGCTGCAAAAACAGGATGTTTATCCGGTTTCAATAAAACCATTATCCGTTTCGCATAATTTTATCGATTTCGGCAAAGCCGCGTTTGGCACCATTCGACTGACTTTGCTCGGGAAAAATGAGTCGGATACTGTGCTGGTTCATTTGGGCGAAGCGCAGAAAGACGGACGCATCAATCGCACGCCGGGCGGAACAATCCGTTATTCGGCTCACAAACTCGCACTGAAGCGCGGTTGGAATACATACTCGGTTGTGATTCCTCCCGACAAACGGAATACCGGCCCGCAAGCTGTTTTGATGCCCCAATACATCGGCGAAGTTACCCCGTTTCGCTATTGCGAGCTGGAAGGTTACAGCGAACCGCTCAGCAAAAATCAGATTGTTCAGGAAATCGTATTTTATCCGTTCGACGAAACCGAATCGCATTTCGCAAGTTCCGATACTGTGCTAAATCAGGTGTGGGACTTGTGCAAATATTCGATCAAAGCCACTTCGTTTATGGGTGTTTACGTCGATGGCGACCGCGAGCGCATTCCGTATGAAGCCGATGCCTACATCAACCAACTTTGCCATTATGGCGTGGCCCGCGAATTCAGCATGGGCCGCTACTCGCACGAATACCTGATTAATCGCCCAACCTGGCCAACCGAATGGATTTTGCAATCGGTGCTCATGGCATGGAACGATTACCTGTTCACTGGGAACAAAGAATCGCTCGCACATTTTTACACCGATTTGAAAGCGAAAGCGCTGCTGCCACTGGCCGACGAATCGGGATTAATTTCGACCAAAACCGGTAAAGTAACTCCTGAAGTGCTGGCATCCATTCATTTCAAAGGCACCCTCCGCGACATTGTCGATTGGCCTCAAACCGGAATTCTTGGTCTGGGCAAAAACGAACCCGGTGAAACTGATGGTTTTGTCTTCAAAGATGTGAATACGGTGGTGAATGCCTACCATTATCAGGCTGTCAGTCAATTGGCGAAAATTGCCAAAGTGCTGAACCAAACTTCCGACGAACAACAATTTGCAGCAAAAGCTATAAAACTGAAATCCACTTTCAACGAAAAGCTGTTGGACAAAAAGCGTGGCATTTATTTCGATGGAATTGGAACCGACCACGCATCGCTGCACGCCAACATGTTCCCACTCACTTTCGGTCTTGTTCCTGAAAAATTTATCGGAAAAGTCAGCAATTTTGTTCAGTCGCGCGGAATGGCTTGCAGTGTTTACGGATCGCAGTTTTTGATGGATGCCGTTTACGACGGGCACAATTCAGACTATGGACTTTCGTTGCTGAGCTCAACTGACGAACGAAGCTGGTACAACATGATTCGCGTCGGTTCCACCATTTCGCTCGAGGCATGGGACAACAAATACAAACCCAATCAGGACTGGAACCATGCCTGGGGCGCAGCTCCGGCCAACATCATTCCCCGTAAACTGATGGGCATTGAACCGCTTGAACCCGGCTTCCGTAAAATTCGCATCAAACCACAACCAGCCTCGCTCGAACATGCCGAAATTAAATGTCCGACCATTCGTGGCGATGTGCTGATGTCGTTTGTGAATAAACCGCAGCAGTCATTTTCGATGAACCTGACCATTCCAGCAAACACCACCGCCGATGTTTACCTGCCTTTCTGGTCAAAATCGCAAAAAGTGACGATGAACGGAAATGGCGTGAAATACCGCACAGAAGGAAACTTTGCAGTTGTAGAAGGAGTCGGCTCAGGTGAAAATGTTTTTGAAGTTGCCAAATGAGGTAAGTTTAGCTCAAAACCCGAAGGGTTGATATAATTATAGAAAAGCCTTAGTACCGAGAAAAGCAAAGTTTATCCGCTACGCGGAATCGGGACATTTTTCTGTTGCTGTACTACAACACTTTATCCGCCACGCGGAAAGTTCTCCGTAGGAGATTTAGTATTGTAGAAAAACATGCCGCCAAGACAAGGTGTACCTCGTAGAGGTTCAACAATATATTAGCAAATGTGGGTTTCTAAATACTTTAGGCCACTATTGATAGGAAATATTAATACTGCCAAAAATACAATTATACAAATGGATAATCTTGAGGAACAAATTAATGAAACTTTTAAGGACCCAGAATCGCGACGAGCAATTATGAGACTAGTCCACAACGGTGGAGAGCAAAAGGTGTTCTCTCAATGGTTGTCTAAAGAAACAACTGAAAAAGGAAAAAAGGGACTATGGAATCCAATGTGTTTATTTCGGAGTTATAACCTAAGGAAAAAAGATCCAGGGAAAGAACTATCAAATAGGATTCGTGCAGAGATTCGTGCCGCGGTAGAAAATGAATGCCCGTTCGAAAACAAAAATTGGAATAGAGATGAAAACAAAAAAATATATGAGAAATGGAAAAAAGGCAACGAAAATACTATTAGAGAAACCCTCTTGAAAAATTCTGAAGATAGGTTAGAAACTTTACTGATGAAATTGCTAACAGACGAAATAGAACCAAATAGTGGTGAGAAACATTTTGAAGGAGCCTTAAAGCAGATAACTGTTAATGCGTATGAACGCGACTTAAATGCGCGCAAAAAATGTATTGAAATTCATGGCGTTAGTTGTATTATCTGTGGATTTAATTTTGAGAAGCAATATGGGGAAATTGGAAAAGATTTTATTCATGTTCACCATATTAAACCTCTATCTCAAATTGGTGTAGAATACGAAATAGATCCGATAAAAGATTTGTGTCCAATTTGCCCTAATTGTCATGCCATATTACATCGAAAAAATCCTCCATATTCGATTGAAGAAATTAAGAGCATAATTCCATAAGTGACAAAACCTATTTAAACTTAACCAACATGCTAAAAACTAAACTACTAACAATTGCTTTGCTGGCAAGCCTCCTGGCAACTGCGCAGCAAAAAAATATTTTCACCAGCACAACCGTGCCTTATACTGAACTGAAATCCGGTTTTGCAAACCCGCCAGCCGAAGCACGTTTGCGGTGCTATTGGTGGTGGCTCAACAGCATGGTAACCAAAGAATCGATTACCCGCGACCTCGAAGAAATGAAAGACAAAGGTTACGGCGGAGCGACCTTGTTCGATGCCGGGAGTTCCAATTACCAGGTTGCACGAAAAACTCCGGCAGGTCCTGTTTTTATGAGCCCCGAATGGATGGAGCTGTTTAAACATACCGTAAAAGAAGCCGATCGCAATGGCATTGAACTGACCGTAAACACACAAAGTGGCTGGAATCCGGGCGCTCCGTCGATCACCCCTGAAATGGCGATGAAAAAGATCGTCTGGTCGGAAGTGGACGTCACCGGTGGAAAAGCCATCAGCATGGAATTGCCTCAGCCTGAAAATAAGCTGTTGTATCAGGATGTACTCGTGCAGGCTATTCCCACCAAACCAGGCGCTCCGGTTCAAAATGAAGCCATTGATAACTGGAAGAAAAAGTCCTTCAACGAAAAAATTGGGTGGAAAGGCATTTATCCGTTACACCAATTGCGCAACGATTTCGACGGTGACGGGATAAGGATGGCCATTCGAAAAGATGAAATAGTCGATCTGACCGGGAATTTCAAAAACGGCAAACTCGAATGGAACGCTCCCGCCGGAAACTGGACCATCATTCGTTACGGCTACACCTGTACCGGAGCCAAAACCTCGACCAACAGCGACGGATGGGCTGGCCTATCGGTCGATCACCTCAGTCCCGAAGCGTTCGAACTGTTCAGCGAAACCGTTATTACTCCGCTCATTAAAGCTGCACAATCCGTGGGCAACAGCGTAAAATACCTGCAAACCGACAGTTGGGAAATGGATTTGGTAAGCTGGACAAAGAATTTCCCCGCTGAGTTTAAGAAATACCGCGGTTACGACATTCAGAAATACATGCCCGTTCTGGCCGGACGAATTGTGGAAAACCGCAATGAATCGAACCGATTTTTACACGATTTCCGCAAAACCATTGGCGACTGTGTGGCCGACAACCATTATCAATTATTCTATAACCTCGCGCATAAATACGGAATGGGCATTCATCCTGAATCAGGCGGCCCACACTCGGCGCCTGTTGATGCGTTGAAAGTGATGGGCATCAGCGATTTTCCACAGGGCGAATTCTGGGCAATGGCAAACACGCACCGCATCAAAGACGACGAGCGTTTATCTGTTCGTCAGAGTGCCTGCGTAGCCCACACAAATGGGAAACGCTTTGTAGCCGCAGAAGGACCGACCAGCATTGGCCCGCAGTGGGAGCGTTCACCGATGGACCTAAAAGGCAACATCGACCGCGTGTTTTGTTCCGGGGTAAACCGCATTGTTTGGCACACATTTACCTCTTCGCCCAAAGAATTTGGCCTCCCCGGAAACGAGTATTTCGCCGGAACGCACCTCAACCCGAATGTGACCTGGTGGGAGCAATCGAAAGATTTTATCGGCTACCTGAACCGCAGCTCATTCCTGCTTCAACAAGGATTGTTTGTGGCCGACGTACTGTATTACTACGGCGATGATGTGCCGAATTTTGTTTTCCTGAAGGAAGAACTTCCGGAGCTAAATTTTGGCTACGACTGGGATAAATGCTCGAAAGATGTAATCCTGAACCGCGCTTCAGTAAAGGATGAGAAGATTGTTTTGCCTGACGGAATGAGCTACCGCGTATTGATGATTGCTCCTGACAAGGGGATCGACCTGAAAGTGCTTCGCAAACTGGAGCAATTGGTGAAAGACGGGATGACCCTTATCGGGCCACGTCCGACAGAAACCACCGGACTGGCCGGCTACCCGAAAGGTGATCAGGAATTGAAAACTATTACGGATAAACTTTGGGGCAAAACTGATGGTAAAACGGTTACCGAAAACACATACGGCAAAGGCCGCGTCGTGTGGGGAAAAGATGTCAATCAGGTGCTGGCTGATATGAATGTTCAGCCTGATTTGCAATTTAAAGGAACGCACGAAAAAACGGCATTGGATTACATTCATCGCACCACCAGCGACCAGGATATTTATTTCGTGAGCAACCGCTTTGGGCAGATGAAATACAACGATTTTGAATACCGCTACCTCTCTACCCTTCCCGATCGCTGGGAACAAGTGGAATGCAGTTTCAGGGTTACCGGCAAAGTGCCTGAATTGTGGAACCCAATTACCGGCGAAACCGAAGAGATTGTGGTTTACCGCGAAGAAAACGGACGAACCATCATTCCGTTGCTTTTCGAGCCTGAAGGATCGAGGTTTATCATTTTCAGGAACGGCAAGCAAAAACGGCATATTACTGAACTAAAAAAAGACGGGTACATCAATTTCCGGAGAAACGAAAGCAAAGTTACTGCTGAAATATGCGAACCGGGAAATTATTCGGTACTGTGGTCGGATGAAAAAAAGGAAGAAGTAATATCAGGAAAAAAGAAGTTGGAAAATTGGCTTTTCGGAGAATGGGATATGCGGTTTGACCCGAAATGGGGAGCACCGGCAAATGTAAAAACAGAAAAGCTAAAATCGTGGACCGAATTTGATGAACCGGGAATAAAATATTATTCAGGAACAGCAACTTACCACAAAAGCGTCCATTTGCATCAATCTGATTTAAAGCAAACCCGTTTGGTTCTGGATTTGGGAAATGTGAAGGAAATGGCTTCGGTGAAAATTAATGGCCACCAGATGCAGGTTTTGTGGAGTGCGCCGTTCAGATTCGACATCACTCCGTTTGTAAAATCGGGAGACAACGAACTGGAAGTTGAGGTGGTGAATATGTGGGTCAACCGCCTGATTGGAGATGGAAAGCTTCCCGAAAACGAACGGATAACCCACACGAACATCAACAAATTTGATGCTCCCGACGCCGAAAAATATTTACGCGTTTCGGGTTTGATGGGGCCGGTAAAGATTATTTTCCAAAAGAAATACGATTTGAAGTAACACAAAATAACATACATCTATGAACGCTCGCGAACGTGTTTTGAAAGCTTTTAAACGCTTGCCCGGATTGCCCGACCGGGTTCCGGTGCAATTCGATTTGTGCCGCCAGTTGTCCGATCATTTCGGAAGGCAGTTAGGAATTCCGGTTCATTACACCGAAAATCCATATGAAGACGTGACTTACCGCATTAGCGCCAACGAATTGCGTATCGCATTGGGAAGCGATGTGGTGATTACGGGAGCTTCGGTTTCTGACGATTACCAAATCGTGAAAGATGCCGACGGAACCTGGCTGAACGAATACAAAATGCGAATGCGGCAGGGCGATATTTACGTTGAAGTGGTGGATTATCCGCTGGCCCATGCAGAGACGAAGGCGGATATCGAAGCCTATCGGTTTCCTGATCCGGATGCTCCGGGGCGTTTTCGTGATGCCGAAGCATTGGTAAAAAAGTACAAAAACGATTACCTGATTTTTGGCGATATTGAAGTGACGGTCTTTTCACTTGCTCACCAATTGGTTGGCATGGAAAAGCTACTGATCGACATGATGATGGAGACCGAATATATGGTTCCGTTGTTCGAGGCATGTGCCGAATACCAGACTCAAATAGGGTTGCGCCTGATTGAAAAGGGAGTGGATGCCATCTGGTTTGGCGACGATTTCGGCACGCAGGTCAGCTTGATTATTCCTCCTGAAACTTTTCGCGATCAACTGAAGCCGATCTACAAAAAAATGGTTGATCGGTTCAAGTTGGCGAAACCCGACATTATTCCTATTTTGCACTGCGATGGTGCCGTGGCCGATCTGCTGGATGATATTCGGGAAATCGGCTTCGAGGTATTTAATCCGGTTCAGCCAGGCGTTCCGGGGCATTTGCCGCAGGATATGAAAGATAATTTTGGCGACAAATTCGCTTTCTGGGGAGCTGTTGATCAACAGGATTTATTACCGAATGGGACCGATGAAGAATTGGAGCGTGACCTCATCGAAAAAATTAACATTCTGGGGAAAGATGGCGGATATATGATTGCTCCGGCACATATTATCCAAAATGATGTTTCTCCTGACCGTGTATTACTATTTATTGAGTTGTGTAAAAAACATGGAACCTTTAACCCGTAGGGTGTGACGAAGTTTTGCAAAAGAAATAATTATCAATTAGAAATAAAAAAAAATTGAAGCATACGATGACTAAAGTGGGATTGTTTGGAATTGGGCTTGATACCTATTGGGCGCAATTCGACGGATTGCTCGACAATCTGAAAACTTACCAGGAACAAATTAAAAGCAAAATTGAAGGTTTTGGCGTGGAGGTGGCCGATGCCGGAATGGTTGACAATCCGGTGAAAGCCCGCGAAGCTGCTGATTACCTGAAATCGCAGGATGTGGAAATTGTTTTCCTGTACGTTTCCACGTATGCACTGTCTTCAACCGTATTGCCGGTAGCACAAAAGCTGAAAGTTCCGGTGCTGATTCTGAACCTTCAGCCGGTTGCAGAATTGGATTACGAAGCTTTCAACAAGTTGGGCGATCGGGGCAAAATGACAGGGGTGTGGCTCGAACACTGCCAGGCCTGCTCGGTTCCCGAGATTGCCAGCGTGTTTAACCGCTCCGGAATTCAATATGATTTTGTGACCGGATACCTGCAGGACGAAGAAGCATGGCGCGAGATTGAAGCCTGGACTGAAGCTGCACGTGTAGCTTCAGCGATGCGAAACAATCGTCTTGGCGTTCTGGGACACTACTATTGTGGCATGCTCGACGTTTACACCGACATGACCAAACAATCGGCTGTGTTTGGAACACACATAGAACTACTCGAAATGTGCGAACTGAAAAAATACCGCGATGCAGTTACCGATGCCGAAGTTCAGTCCAAAATTCAGGAATTTCACAACGCTTTTGATGTGGCTTCGGAATGTGAAACGTATGAAATTGAACGAGCTGCCCGCACTTCATTGGCCTTGGACAAATTGGTTAAAAACCGTAATCTGGGTTCGATGGCCTACTATTACGAAGGAGAGTCGGGTAACGATTACGAAAACATAGTAACTTCGGTGATTGCCGGAAACACTTTGCTAACGGGCAAAAACATACCGGTTGCAGGCGAGTGTGAAGTGAAAAATGCACAGGCCATGAAAATTATGGCAGAGTTTGGCGCCGGAGGTTCGTTCTCCGAATTTTATCTGATGGATTTCAAGGATGATGTGGTGATGCTCGGTCACGATGGACCTGCCCATTTTGCCATTGCTGAAGGTCGTGTACGACTGGTTCCGCTGCCCATTTACCATGGAAAACCGGGAAAAGGCTTGTCTATCCAGATGACCGTAAAACATGGTTCGGTTACTTTATTGTCGGTGGTTGAAGGTAAAGACGGTCTGTTTCTTTTGGTTGCCGAAGGTGAATCGGTTCCCGGACCGGTTCTTGAAATCGGAAACACCAACAGCCGCTATCGCTTTTCTATTGGTGCCAAACGTTTTATTAATGAGTGGTCAAAACAAGGCCCTGCCCACCATTGTGCGATTGGGGTAGGGCATATTGCCGACAAAATCGGAAAACTCGGGCAAATATTAGGCATTGAAGTGGTGAAGATTTGCTAAGGCAAGATGCAGGTTTGTTTCCTAACGTCCCTGAAATTTCAAAAGCTGGAAGACCTGGTAGAGGCTGTTGAGTAACTCAAAGAAAAACTTTGCACCCAATGCTGGGACGCCTCCAGCTATTTTCAGAACGCTAACTGCAATACTTTAGTCATGAACCGAACATTTTTTTTACCCAATGGTGAAAATGATTGGATGTCTTCTGGTTGTTCTCAGGCAGCAAACGGATATTCACTCCCTGTATAGTCGCTTTTTACAAACACCATCTTTGTATTTTACATCTAAATAGTTGCTACTTTTGGCTCCAAATAGAAAATCCCCTGTCAACTAATCCACAGGATGCCTGGAGCAATTGCCGATTGAAACTGATGAAGAATTGGAGCGTGACATTATCGAAAAAATTGCGGTTTTGGGAAAAGGTGGCGGATACATGATTGCTCCGGCATACATCCTTCAAAACGATGTTTTGCCCGAACGGGTGCTGAAATTTATTGAATTGTGCAAAAAACATGGAGTTTATGAATATGAATAGTTTCCGGAGTTTGGTAGTGCTGGCGTTTTGCCTCTTTTCCCTTACATCAATGGCGCAGAAAGAGGTTTACCTGTTTTCGTATTTTGTTGACAATGGGCAGGATGGGCTGCACCTGGCATACAGCAACGATGGTTTGAAATGGACTCCGCTGAATGAAGGGAAGTCTTTCCTCGCACCAACTGTTGGCAAAGACAAGCTGATGCGCGACCCCTGCATTATTCAGGGCAAAGACGGACTTTTCCACATGGTTTGGACAAGCGGCTGGTGGGATCGGATTATTGGGTATGCCTCGTCGCCAGATTTGATCAACTGGTCGGAGCAAAAAGCCATTCCGGTAATGGAACACGAACCAACCGCCAAAAACAGTTGGGCGCCTGAATTGGCTTACGATCCGGCAAGTGGCGAATACATTATCTTTTGGGCTACTACCATTCCCGGACGTCATTCAGATGTGGCTTCTTCGGAGCGGGAAAAAGGACTGAACCACCGGATGTATTGCACACGAACCAAAGATTTTAAATCGTTCAGTCCGACAGAAATGCTTTTTAATCCTGATTTCAGCGTGATTGACGCGAATATTTTTCCGAAAAACAATCAGTTTTATATGTTCCTGAAAAATGAAAATCCCAACCCACCCGAAAAAAATATCCGGATTACGGTTTCGGATAAAGCAGCAGGGCCTTATCCTTTAAAAGTTTCGGAACCGATAACCGGAAAATATTGGGCTGAAGGACCAACCGCTCTTCAGGTCGGGAAATATGTGTATGTGTATTTCGACAAATATACTGAACACAAATATGGCGCGGTTCGTTCGAAAAATATGGTAGACTGGGAAGATGTTTCCGATCAGGTTTCGTTCACAAAAGGAGTACGGCATGGAACGGCCTTTAAAGTCAGCAAAAAAGTTTTCAACGGGCTTTTGAATGGAAATTGATTACCGCCTTTGAATTCATCTCCTGGCTAATTCTGATCCGATTTGTCCAGCGGCTGCTTCATCAACGTACCACTCCAGTTGCCCGCCGTGAGGTTGAATGTATGCTGCTGGAAGCAATTTTGCAGGTTTCCGATGTAAAAATATTTCGGCCAGCCGATCAACTTTACTTTGGCCGACCACTAAAAAAATGACTTTGGCTGCAGCATTGATTACTTGCCCAGTCAATGTAACTCGTTTTTGCCCAGAGACCGGATGATTGGCTACTTCGCAAACCTTTTCGGAAACAAGCAATTCCATTTGATCAGGAAAAATAGAGGCAGTGTGTCCATCGTCGCCCATTCCAAGTACAATCAAATCAAATACCGGCCAGCCATTGGTTGCGGTCAAGTTCTCCCGAATCTGGGTTGAATAGGAAACAGCTTCGTACTCTGGTTCGTTTTCGCCTTTAATCCGGTGGATATTTTTTTCAGGGATATCTATTCGGGAGAATAGTAGTTTTTGGACTGTTCCAAAATTGCTTTCCTGATGTTCCGGTGAAACCATCCGTTCATCGACCCACCAGAAATGAACCTTTTGCCAAAGTACTGAATCAGCGTATTTTTTCGCTAGAATATCAAATAGCAAATCCGGGGTTTTACCTCCAGAAATTGCAAGGTGAAATTTATTTCCGGAATGGGTTTCTACCCAACTCATTAATTGATTGGCAAATTCGTTCGCCAATTCTTCAGGAGTTTTAAAAATATGTAATTTGTTTTTCATTCGAATTTAACTTTTCGTTTGTCACCAAAAGACAGACGACAAATAATGGACAGTCAACAACTTGAAACTTGAAACCTGGAACTTGAAACTCTTTTACAATTCACAATATTCACCATCGTGGGCCAAATTTTTACACGGATAGCGCCACGTTCCGTCTTCCATCAAATCATCCACAATTTCCGGGCCCCAGGTTCCAGCCGGATAACCATATATTGGAATATCCGGATTGCTTTTCCATCCGTTCAGGATCGGCTGTACATATTCCCACGCTTTTTCGACCGCATCGCCGCGGGCATACAAGGTGGCATCGCCCTGCATACAATCGAGCAGCAAACGTCCGTAGGCGGTCGGAAGATAAACATCCGACAACTGATCGTAATGGAAATCCATGTTTACAGTTTGAACCCGGAATCCGGCTCCGGGAACTTTCATGCCGATTTTTAGCAGAATACCTTCATCCGGCTGAATCCGAAGGACGAGCTGATTATTTACCGGACCGGTGTCGGCCTGATTGCCGAACAAATGATGAGGCGTATTCTTAAAATGAATAACCACCTCGGTAACTCTGGCTGGTAATTTTTTGCCTGTCCGGATATAAAATGGAACTCCCGCCCAGCGGAAATTATCGATGAAAAATTTCATCGCAACAAATGTTTCGGTGCGAGAATGTGCATCAACGCCGGATTCCTCGCGGTAACCTTTCACCAGCACTTTCCCAATGTGCGATTGTGTATATTGTCCGCGAATAACATGCGAGGCAACTTCGGCTTCGCTGATTGGTCGCAACGATTGAAAAACCTTCAGTATTTCATTACGAATCGCATCGGCTTCTATCACAACAGGCGGTTCCATCGCCACCATACCAACCAGTTGCATCAGATGGTTTTGAACCATGTCGCGCATCGCCCCCGAATGATCGTAATAACCACCGCGGTCTTCCACCCCGAGTGTTTCTGCTGAAGTGATTTCGATGTGATGGATAAAATTATGGTTCCAGATCGGCTCGAAAATGCCGTTCGAAAAGCGGGTCACCAGCATGTTTTGGACGGTTTCTTTGCCGAGGTAATGATCGATGCGGTACAACTGATCTTCATCAAAATAGTTGCGCAAATTCTTGTTCAGTTCCTGAGCGCTCTTCAAATCAGTACCAAAAGGCTTTTCAATAATTAATCGCTTAAACCCATTTTTCGCATCGTTCAACCCCACATCAGCCAGACTTTGCGGGATAATCTGGTACAAATTGGGTGGGGTTGACAAGTAATAAATGTAATTTTCAGGAATCGACAATTCTTTGCCCAGCGATTCAAGTCTTGATTTCAGAATAGGATATTCCGATGAATCGGCAGTTGAAAGTGGCTGATAATAAAGATGCTCCAAAAAAGCTTCAATGTCTTTTTCGTTGTGTGGTTGAATGGACAAAAATTCTTTCATTTTCTCACGGAAACCGGCATCAGAAAGTTCGGTCCGCGAAACGCCCAGTACTGCCAGTTTCTCCGGAAGTAGTTGCTGCGTATGCAATTCGTACAGTGCCGGAATGAGTTTTCGTTTGGTCAAATCGCCCGAAGCTCCGAAAATGACCAGAATATGTGGTTCTGTTTGTTTCATCACAGTATAAAATGTATTTTCTATAATCGACTAAACATTTAAATCAGCAAAATGATTAGAAAAAATGGAATTCAAATTGATTAAACCGCAGAATCGCCGCAAACCCAAACCAAACAGTGCTGATTGAAAGATTCATACTGAAGCTGCAAAGTTTTTACGTGATTATCGAAAATGTACCTGACAAAGAAAATATTCGTTTCAGGAGGAAAAGGTAGCACATGAATTTGTTTCCTGAAATCAACCCCTTCTTTGTCAACCAACTTAAAAACTGCTTCTTTGGCGCACCAATAGATACATTGCAGCATAGAATTTTCATTAACTTGTTCCAGTTCAGGCTCAGAAAGATACCGCTTTTTAACCGACGCGTAGTTTCGGGTCATACTTTCAATATCAATTCCAATTGAATGATTCTGATGAACATAAACTGTTGCAAAATCGCGCGAATGACTGATACTGATATGTTTGTAAAGTGGATGTTTAATCACAGGTTTCCCAACTTCAGTATAAAAAATTTCGAATCCGCAACCGACCATTTGTTTGAGCAAAACACGGATCGCCATCCATTCAACCTTCCGCTTTTCGAAACTGTATTTCTGAAAGTTAGGATCTGCTAATTCCTCCGAAGTAAAAAAAGATTGCAATTCGCCGGACGACTCGGTAATTTGCCAAACTGCCAGCAAACCGTTTGTAACTGATATGGTTTTAAATAGCGGCATTTAGCGGGTCCATTCGGTGGTTTCAATTAAATGGATTACGTCGGGGGTCAGAAAATCAATGACCGGACGAAGGGAGTCTATGTTGGGAATTTCGCGGATATAAAGAGCGCCACGCAAAAAATGTTTTGTGCTGTCGGTCAGGTAAAACTGAAGCGGTGATGCTGTATTTCCGTCAATCCGATAAATGGTTCCGTAAACTTTCTTTTCAGGATTAACAAAAATATGCTCGTCAATTGCATCGGCTTTAAAACTGTGTTTATAAGCTAGTTCGCGTGATTCTTCGGTTAGTTTCCACAAGTTATTTTCCACATTTTTATAACTCAGGTGCACTTCTGCTTTGTGTCGGGGAATTTCAAGATTAACCCAAAAAGGTTCAGCTAACCGTTCGTTATCGGCAACTATTTTTCCGTAAACCGGAATCTCAAACTGATAGGGCAGTGCCGTCTGATCAGTTTTTATATAAAATTTTTCCTGAAAGCTTATCCTGAAATATCCCCGGGGTTTTGGAATATAATCTCTTTTGCACGAAATGGCCGTCAGCAGGAATAATGAAGATAAAAGGAACAGGATTTTTCTCATTTCAATTGTTGCAATGGAGCATTTATTTCAACTTTGATTTGTTTAATGCGGCGGTTGTCAACTGCTTCGATAGAGAAAACGAAATTTTTGCAATGAATGATATCATGCTTCACCGGAAATTCACCTTTTAATTCCAGTATCAGTCCGGCTAGTGTATCAGCATCACCTTTTACATCTTCAAAAATAGCTTCCTCCGATCCGATTACCTTGTAAAAATCGTTGAGTAAAGTTTTGCCGTCGAACAGGTATTTGCTTTCGCTGATCTTTGTATAAAAAGTTTCTTCTTCATCAAATTCATCGGTAATTTCACCTACAATCTCTTCCAGAATATCTTCAAGGGTAACAATTCCGGAGGTGCCGCCATATTCATCAACCACAATTGCCATGTGGACTTTGTTCTTCTGGAACTCCTCCAGTAAATCGTCTATTTTTTTTGTTTCAGGAACATAAAAAGGCGGCCTAATGATGCTTTGCCAGCGGAAGGTAGTCCCTTTGTGAATATGCGGCAGAATATCCTTAATATATAGTATTCCTTTTATATTATCGAAAGAATCGGAATAAACCGGGATTCTCGAAAAACCTGATTCCGTAATTATGCTGAGTATTTTGGCATAACTGTCTTTGATGTCAGCCGAAACAACATCGACCCTCGAATGCATGATTTCTGCCACACTTTTATTTCCGAATTTTACGATTCCTTTCAATATATCTTTGTCTTCACTTAATTCTATTTGAGAAGTAAGTTCCAATGCCTGAGACAGTTCATCGACAGAAATGTGCTGATTATAGGAATGGATGCGCTTGTTGACAAATGATGTTAAATAGATCAACAGAGAATTGAACGGCTTGAGCATTTTTATCAGATAGTGAAGCGGAACGGAGATAAAACCGGCAAATTTCATTGGATGTTTGGTGGCGTAAACTTTCGGAATAATTTCGCCGGCGATTAAAAGGACGAATGAAATAACGATGACCTGAAATACAAATCCAATAATTGGCTCGTTCGAAAAAACAACCAGAGAATCGACCGTAAAACTGGATAAAATGACAATGCCTACATTTACAAAATTATTGGCTACCAATATGGTAGCCAATAATTGCTCTGGAGATTCCAGATTTTTAAGCGTATGGATATTTCTTTTTGTCGATCGTCCGGCAATTTTTTGTTTTGCAGAAGGACTTAATGAAAAATAAGCAACTTCCGAACCGGAGATCAACGCAGAACAAAATAACAAGATTAATATAACCACCAGGCTGACAGCAACACCTGAAGTAAAAGGGAGAAATTCAACATTCCAGGCAATTGCACTCAAGATGGGTAAAGGGTCCGTTTCCAATTATTATTATTATTTAAGTTATTAAAATGGTAAATCGTCTTCTTCCGGTTGACTAAAATCCGGTTCGCTAACACTCTGTAATTGCTCTGTATGAGCCTGCGGAGCAACTCCTTCGGCCTGCCCCTCGCGTTTGCCAAGCAATTTGAGCGTGTCGGCACTGATCTCGGTAGCGTAATGTTTTACACCATCCTTTTCGTACGAATTGGTTCTTAACCGTCCTTCGATGTAAAGCTGGCTACCTTTTTTTACATACTTTTCAACTACTTCGGCCAAACCTCGCCAGGCAACAATATTGTGCCATTCGGTATTACTTACTTTTTCACCTGTCTTCGAGGTGTAATTTTCAGTTGTTGCCAACGAAAATCTTGATACTGCAACACCTTTGTCTAAATGTCTGGTTTCCGGGTCACGTCCTACGTTTCCAACCAAAATTACTTTGTTGATTGTCATATTGATTAAGTTATTAAAGTTAAACTGAAATAAATTTACAATAAAAAAATTTAAATTTTGGCTTCTGTAATCAACAAAATCCATAATTGTCCAAAAATTATTTTAAATGCACCTCTAAACCATAAAAACTATCCATTTTCATTATTCCTTATCAAATACGTCTCAAGCAATTTTGGAACAGCAAAGTTAAAAATATCTTTTTTATTCACTCTAATCAATTCAACCGGCATTTCCTTTTCCTGAAGTAAACTCACCTTAATAATACGATAGTTTATTTTCTGGTGGGTAAGCAGGTGAATTTTCCAGTCTGTAATTTTCTCCACGACCGAATTATCAGCATCCATTAACTGATTTACTTCCGACATAGCCATAAGTTCTTCGAAACCTGTCGCCACGGAAGTCTCAATCATAGGAAATTCAAACAGGTTCTTCCAGATATCTTTTCCGACACGCTTTTTAAGCCAGACAGAATCGCTGTGAGAAATATCAAAATAGTTAAAATACCGGTGCCGCTGAGTCGTCTTTTTCAGTTTCACCGGCAGATCTGCAACTTTTTTGTTTGCGAATGCATAACATCTTTCGCTCAAAGGACATCTTAAACAATCCGGCTTTTGCGGTGTACATTGCAATGCGCCAAATTCCATCAAAGCCTGATTGTGCATTCCCGGATCGGTTCCTTTTATCAGTTCAGCAGCAAGTTTCACGAAGATTTTCTTTCCGGCTGAAGTGTCAATCGGTTCATATATTCCGTAAAAGCGCGAAAGTACCCTGAAAACATTTCCATCCACTGCCGGATATTCCTGGTTGAATGAAATAGATGCAATTGCAGCAGCGGTATATTCACCTATACCTTTCAATGACAATATCAAACGGTGTTTCTCCGGAAATTTTCCATTAAAATGTTCCGAAATATATCTGGCTGTAAAATGCAGGTTTCTGGCTCTTGAATAGTAGCCCAATCCCTGCCAAAGTTTCAAAACTTTGTCTTCAGATGCGCTTGCAAGGTCTGAAATAGTCGGGAATTCTCCAATAAATGACAGGTAATAGGCTCTTCCCTGCTCAATACGTGTCTGTTGAAGTATGATTTCCGAAAGCCAAATATAGTATGGATTTTGGGTGTCCCGCCACGGCAAATCGCGCTTGAATAAAGAATACCAATGGTGTATTAATGAGTTGAAAATATCCATCTTTTACCTAACTACTTTAAAATCTTAAAGAATTGTAAAAATAATCGAATTTAAATGTTCCTAATTTTTAAATAATTTTTATTTTTGCACTCCAATAGTTCGAAAAATATAAATTGTTGATAATTAAATATTTTAAGAGATGACAAAAGCAGATATCGTAAACGAGGTTAGTAAGAATACCGGTATTGAAAAAGTGACGGTACAGAAAGCAGTAGAAGCTTTCATGGAAACAGTAAAGGATTCCTTAACTGAAGGAAGAAATGTGTATCTTCGCGGTTTCGGTAGTTTTATTGTAAAAAGAAGGGCAGAGAAAACTGCACGTAATATTTCGAGAAACACTACAATTATTATTCCTGAGCATTTTATCCCTTCATTCAAGCCAGCGAAAACATTTGTAGCTCAAGTTAAGGAACAAGTTAAATAAATTATTATGCCAAGCGGAAAAAAAAGGAAACGACACAAGATGGCTACGCACAAGCGTAAAAAAAGACTAAGGAAAAACAGACACAAAAAGAAAAAATAGTCTTTTCTTTTTAAGCGATAGCTTATTAAGACATTATCAGGATTAAACCTAAAGCGCGAATGTGCTTTAGGTTTAATCTGTTTATAAGTCTGGTAGTTTTAAACTTAAAAAAAATAAAAAAACGTAGTGAGTAGCGATATAATTGTAGATGTCTCTCCCTCAGAAGTTGTTATTGCTTTATTGGAAGATAAACGGTTAGTCGAACTTAACAGGGAAATGACGGGGGCTAAATTTGCGGTTGGAGATATATATCTTGGACGTGTAAAAAAAATAATGCCCAGTCTGAACGCTGCATTCATTGACGTTGGATACGAGAAAGATGCCTTTCTGCATTACCTCGATATGGGGCCACAATTTTCGACACTGAACAAGTTTCTGAAAATTGCCACATCGAAAAGCAACAAAATCTTTTCCATTTCTAAAATCCAGTCAGAACCTGACATTGATAAAGATGGAAAGATATCAGATATTCTTAAAACCGGTCAAAACATTTTGGTACAGGTAGCAAAAGAGCCTATCTCGACAAAAGGACCCCGGTTAACTTCAGAACTGTCTATTGCCGGCCGTAATATGGTGTTGATGCCTTTCAGCGAAAAAGTTAGCATTTCGCAGAAGATTGAATCAAATGAAGAAAAAAACAGGCTCAAAAAACTGATTCAAAGCATACGACCCAGAAAATACGGCGTAATAGTCCGAACTGCTGCTGAAGAAAAACGTGTTGCCGAACTCGACCAGGAACTCAAACGACTGGTTACCAAATTCGAGACGACATTTCAGAAATTAAGAAAAGTGAATGCCCCTTCTCTCGTTGTTGGAGAAATGGACAGAACCACCTCTTTATTAAGGGATATCTATCATCCCGACTTCAATAGCATTATTGTAAATGATGCTACTGCTTGTGAGGAAATTACTGAATATCTGGGCACCATTGCTCCCGAAAAGAAAAATATCGTAAAACTCTACAAAGGGAATCAATCGATATTTGACTATTACGGGATTGACAAACAATTAAAAGCATCTTTTGGGAAAACAGTATCCTTCAAAAATGGAGCATACCTGATAGTCGAACACACTGAAGCATTTCATGTAATAGATGTAAACAGTGGAAACCGTTCGAAAGCCGGAACTGACCAGGAAACAAACGCACTGGAAGTAAACCTGGCTGCTGCCGAAGAAATAGCACGGCAACTGAGATTGAGAGATATGGGTGGCATTATTGTAGTCGATTTTATCGATATGCATCAAGCCGAAAACCGCCATAAAGTATTTGAGCGGATGAAAGAATCAATGGCTGTTGACCGTACCAAACACAACATCCTGCCATTGAGCAAGTTCTGCCTTATGCAGATTACCCGTCAGCGTGTACGACCTGAAGAACACGTTGAAACAGCTGAAGTTTGCCCTACCTGTAAAGGAACGGGAAAAGTAACACCAACCGTTTTGCTGGTTGATGAACTGGAAAGCAAAGTCAATTATATTTTTAAAGAGCTCAATAAGAAGAAAGTCATTATCAAGACTCATCCCTATTTGGCCGCATTCCTGAACAAAGGGTTCTGGTCTTTAAAACTTCAATGGGCTTTCAAATTTCTAAAAATTATTAAAGTGGAGGAAATGAGTTCATACACCCTCACCGAGTATCGTTTCTTCGACGAAAATCAGGAAGAGATTGTATTTTAATCTCCTTAGAAAATCCCGGTATGCAAATGCCGGGATTTTTTATTTTTATGCCTGATTAGCAGATCTCGATCTACACATAGAGTTTTTCAATGATGGTTTTCATAAATAGCTTAAATCCATTGTGTATTTTTGGAACTTGTAATTAATAAAAATTTATTAGATGAAACAGATTACGCTATTTATAGGCTTACTACTTTTTGTTGGAACCCAATTATCCGCGCAGATTCTTGAACCTGTAAAATGGACGTTTGAATCGAAACAGGACGGATTGGAAGCAACGTTAATTTTCACAGCCAATATTGAAGAAGAATGGCATTTGTATGACACTGAACTTCCGGATGGAGGCCCGATCAGAACTTCAATTAATTTTGCTGATTCATCGCTTTTCGAATTTGTTGGAAAACTAACGAAGGAGCCATTTCCCACCGAATACTTCGATAAGATTTTCAACATGAAGCTCGGCTACTTTAGCAAACAGGCTGTGCTGACACAAAAAATAATATTAAAAAATTCTGACAAGGTTGATATAAAAGGTTTTGTCGAGTTTATGTCGTGCAACAACGAAACCTGCACCCCTCCTACCGAAGCAGATTTTTCATTTAGCCTGAATTCTGAAGGATCCGTCTCGTCCGATACTCTGGCGATTTCGTCCATGTCTTCAGAAACCTCAAGTCAGGATGAAAAATCAGGAAACTTATTGTGGTTTCTGTTCTTTTCGTTTTTGGCAGGATTGGCTGCAATTCTTACTCCGTGTGTATTTCCGATGATTCCGATGACGGTTTCATTTTTTATGAATTCAGGGGAGTCAAAATTTAAATCACGTTTAAACGCTGTATTTTACGGATTTTCAATTATTCTTATTTATACGGTTATCGGTACGCTGGTGTCTGTAATTTTTGGCCCCGGAATAGCCAACTGGCTAAGCACACATTGGGTACCAAACATTATTTTCTTTGCAGTTTTCATGCTGTTTGCATTCTCTTTCTTCGGAATGTTCGAAATCGTTTTGCCAAGCTGGATCGTAAATAAATCGGATCAGCAAGTTGACAAAGGTGGACTTTTGGGCTCATTCTTTATGGCTTTAACACTCGTACTGGTTTCATTTTCCTGCACCGGTCCAATTGTTGGCGCGATTCTGGTTGAATCTGCTGGCGGTCAGGTCTTAAAACCCATCATCGGAATGTTTGGTTTTTCACTGGCATTTGCTTTGCCGTTCACCCTTTTTGCCCTCTTCCCGGGGTGGCTAAACAATCTGCCCAAATCTGGCGGATGGCTTAATTCAGTAAAAGTGGTGCTTGGTTTTCTCGAATTGGCTTTGGGCCTGAAATTCCTGAGTATTGCAGATCAAACTTACCATTGGGGAATACTCGACCGCGAAGTTTACCTGGCCTTGTGGATCGTTATCTTCGTGCTTCTTGGATTTTATCTGTTGGGAAAACTGAAATTTTCGCACGACAGCGATGTGAAATTTGTAACCGTTCCCCGTTTGCTGATGGCTATCGTTACCTTTTCGTTTGTTGTTTACCTTATTCCCGGCATGTTTGGCGCTCCGCTAAAAGCCATTTCAGGATATCTTCCCCCTCAGTCAACGCACGATTTTGATCTGCACAAAATCATTCGTGATGAAATTAAACTCGCGACTCCCGGAAATTCGACTTCAGGAACTTTTGGAATTGATCAGGAACTTTGCGACAAACCAAAATTCGGTGAATTCCTGCACCTTCCTCACGGATTGGAAGGTTATTACGATTATGAACAGGGAATGGCATGTGCAAAAAAATTAAACAAACCGGTATTCATTGACTTTACTGGCCATGGCTGTGTAAATTGCCGCGAAATGGAAGCCAATGTGTGGTCGGATACCCGCGTTTTGGAGCGCTTGAAGAAACATTTTGTAATTATCGCCCTGTATGTTGATGACAAATCTACTTTGCCTGAAAGCGAATGGATTACATCGACTTACGACGGAAAAGTAAAAAAGACTTTGGGAAAGAAATATGCAGATTTTCAGATCAGCAGATATGGTGTAAATGCACAGCCCTATTACGTATTGCTCGACACGAAAGAACAAATGCTGGTTCAGCCAAAAGCGTACGATTTGAATGCCGACAACTTTGTTGATTTCCTGGATGCTGCGTTGGCTGAATTTGAAAAAAGGAAATAGAAAGTATGCATATATTTGTGATTTCAGATTAACGATCAACGATTTATGATTTGTTTCTATTTCGTTAATCGTTAATCAAAAAAGGAGAGCTGCCGGAGTGGTCGATCGGGGCAGACTCGAAATCTGTTGTACCCTTCGGGGTACCGGGGGTTCGAATCCCTCGCTCTCCGCAAATAATGTTTACAATCAGCTATTTACAGGCAACACACCCAATTCTACACCCAACAATGTAAGGCTGGATGGGTTTTTAAAAACACATATTCTACAGACCATTCTTGCCCAACAAGCTTAAATATTTCCTCTTTGATTACAGTCTGCAAGTATTATTTACTCAATAATGACACATAGTTTTATTTTTTCAGGAAAGGAAATGTCAAATTTCGGGTATGATGATGTGCTGTTGAAATGGGAAATAACTGGCACCGGGAGGTGCGAGGGCAGTTATTCTCATTTCAATAACATGATGAAACGATCAATGCAGGCTGAACAAAGCGATAATGATTGGTGAACGTGGGTTTTATGGGGCAAACACTTCGCAGGTAAAAATAAACTGAAATGCTCTTGGTGTGGGTTGGGAAAGGTGTGGGTGTTGAGGCACGAAACACTTACACGTGCGGTGCTGAAGCTGGTGAGGTGAACGAAATGAATTAGTGAGCGGCGACGCGAGGAACGAGCGTCAAAGCGAACGGTTGAATGAGTGAGACGAACCGGCTGCAAGCACAAAGGCCATGCGCGAATGATCCTTTATTTTTACCTGCACCTTTAAAGGGTGGTGGGCCTTTTGTGGCTTTTGGTCTTCAGGGGTGAACACTTCGCAGGGCATACCGCTGATAGGGTTGGGAAAAGCAAGGGTGGTGACTGAATGGAAAGAAGCGAATGGGGTTGGGTGGAATGGAGCTTCCTGTTTTGACTTTGAGTTCCGGGATGCGGGTGGAAAAGCC
>JAUYEQ010000541.1 GCA_030691295.1 Bacteroidota bacterium | reverse complement strand
TTCGAAACCGGCTCTTTGTTCCTTGTCCATCTGATTGTAAACATAGGTGTCTATTTCTTCCAGTGAGCGGGAATGTTCCGGCATACCGGCGGCAATTTGTTTCAGGTTTGCCCTAAGATCCAGCAGGTCGTTTTCCTCAATCGCATTTTGAATGTCCTCAAACAGAGCGTTTTCAGATGGCGAATACGATTCGTGATCCTGTGATGAACTTTGCTGGTTTTGTTCTTTGTAGAACTGGTAAATGTTTTCTTTTGCGGCAACAATGTGCTGATAAAGATGAATTTTCGGGAAAGAATGGGTAAAATTGATAAGGTCTTCAGCGTTTACTTTGTTGCTGAAATTGTTTGCAGACGATAATTCTTCGGCCAGTCCGAAATTGAAAGCATCGGAAAAAATGTATTCTTCAGAATTTTTTGTAATTCTCTGATTTGCAGTAATTGAGTTCAGTTTTTCTCTAAGGCTGACAATGTCCTTTTCCTGAACAGCTTGCTGTACATCAATGTGAAGGTTCATTTCTTCTGTCAAGTCTGAATTGAACGTCATTTCGAGTTCCAATTCACTTAACTCCGGTTGACTCAACTCGTTGTTAAGGTACTTGTCAATTGTTTCAAAATATTCAGATCTGCGTATCATCTTGCAGTAAATTAATGTGTTGTAAAAGCCCATCGGGCACTCTGCTTGTTTTTAAAGTTCACACTATTTCCACCAGAAAATTAACTGGCTTGTTTTAAACAGGAAACGAATGATACTAAAATTGAAAGCTAATAAAAACGGTTAAAAGGGGATTAGTTCAGATCAGCATATGAATCTGCCGGTCTGCCACCTTTAATTACAAAAAGTTCTTCAGAAGTTAAAACGTCGAAAGAGAAGTTGTCAAAATTTTTTGATTCGTTGTTCGCGATTAAAGTTTTCATTTTTTTCATTTTAAAGATTAATACTGGTTTTTAATTATCCTTGTTCAAGTGTTTATTCCGAAAAAGGACAAAAGGTAACCCTCTAATTAGAAAAAAATTAGAAAAAAATGAAAATAAATTTTATAGGTTGGCTAATTTGTTGAATAATAGTTGTTTATAACGTTGTGGATTTTTATCTTATTTCTTGATATTTTAGAAACAACTAAAGCCCGATTGAAAATCGAGCTTAGGGTATGAGTTGATATGTAATACAATTTAATTCTAAAAACCGGAATGGTCTTGGATTTTACCTGAGATTAGATAAGCTTGAACAGGGATAACTAAGAACAAGTATTAACCGATAACCCGAACCGATGCGAACAACATTAAAATTTAAAAGAACAATTATTTTTTTAGTATTTGATTTCGATTTTGCCTGAAATTAGATAAACTGAACAGGGATAACTAAGAACAAGTATTAAAACCGAATTGCGAACGAACAGAACGTATATTTTTTAGATATTATTTTTTATTTTACGAAGGATAGCTAACGCTTTTTGCTGATAGAATCCCTGGGTATTGGCTATTTTCTTAAATTGTTTGATTGCTTTTTTGTTTTCATTGGTCTGGAG
>JAUYEQ010000540.1 GCA_030691295.1 Bacteroidota bacterium | reverse complement strand
GCATTTCAGCAATTATCGAAGAAATATTTTTTGTACAAATGATCAAACCAAGAAAATATCCCGCCGATTTTGGCCAGCTTGAAAAGGTGCTTCGTCGTGAAACACCCGACCGGCCTGTGCTTTTCGAGTATTTCGTGAATGGCGATCTGATTTCGTACGTAAATGGCGAATCGTTTGCATCGCTGGATAACCGGGTTGATCAGATTCGGGCGATTATCCGGTTTTTTCATCGTGCAGGATACGATTATGCCACCATTCCTTCGCGCTATTTTAATGCCTTTTCGTTCGATAACACTGGGCACGAGAAGAAAGCCACCGTTTCGCTCAACGAAGGTTCAGCGATAACCGACCGAAAATCGTTCGATTCGTATCAGTGGCCAAATCCGGAACAGGGCAACTTTGAATTGCTTAGTGTTTTGTCTTCGGAACTTCCTGAAGGAATGAAGTTTATCGTTTCTGCTTCCGGAGGAGTGCTCGAAAATGTGATTGATCTGGTAGGTTTTGAAAGGCTTTGTTTCATGATTTATGAAGATGAAGAGTTGACCAAAGCCATTTTTGATGAGGTTGGCGCACGATTACTGCGTTTTTACGAAATATGCAGCGCTATAGAACCGGTTGGTGCATTAATCGTAAACGACGATTGGGGCTTCAAAACGCAAACAATTCTTTCGCCCGATATGCTTCGCCAGTTTGTTTTTCCATGGCACAAAAAAATAGTGGAAACCGTACATCAGAAAGGGAAATACGCCATTCTGCATTCCTGCGGAAACTTAACGGATGTGATGGATGAAATCGTTGAAGAACTAAAATATGATGCCAAACATTCGTATGAGGATAATATACTTCCCGTTGAGCAAGCCTGGAAACTCATGCATGACCGAATAGCAATTCTGGGAGGTATCGATATGGATTTTTTGGTTCGAAGTGAACCGGAAGCAATAAGAAAACGATGCCGAAAGATGTTGGAACTGACCGGATCACAAGCTTATGCACTCGGATCAGGAAACAGCATCCCTTCTTATGTGCCCTTTGATAATTATCTGGCTATGATTGACTCAATTAACCATTAAAAAGATCAAAAAGATACACCAAAGAAGTATCTTTTTGATCTAATATATTGCTCAACCCGATTACCAAAGTTTATCTGGATAAACTCCCTGATCAGTTAATTTCTGTATTTGTTCAATTACAAATGGTTTGTCTTCCTGATATGTTACACCAAACCAGGGCGAATCGGCTTTTAAAACTTCAACCTTTGTTTGTCCGGCTCTGATCATCTCAAACACCACAAAAGGAATGTAAAATTCAGATTTTGGGATATCAATACTGGTTTTCAGAAAGTCAATAAACTGATTTTCGATATTTTTGAATACCGAAGGATGGAAACCCCAGAAATTCATTGAAACAGTTTCCTTGCCTGTCATTTGAACAGTTTCTTTACTTTCTGATTCGCAAAGAATGGTGTCGCCTTCCTTCCTGATTTTGTGGGTTTCAGTAATTTTTGTCAGTAAATAATTTTTGTCGGTTTCACAAATTCCACGCGAAACACTTCCAAAATCAGAGAGTGTTTTGTCGAGCTGATAGCCAATCATAGCGTAGGTATTTTCCGTGACCTTTTTGCCAAGAAATTCTGCTATAACCTGATACGCTTCAGCACCATAAAAATCGTCGGCATTGATGGCTGCAAATGGCTCGTTAATCACATCTCTGGCCATAAGTACGGCATGACCGGTTCCCCATGGTTTTTCGCGATTTTCAGGAAGGACAAATCCTTGCGGTAACATTTGTATTTCCTGATAGACGTATTCGATATCAATTTTACCTGCCAATTTTGATTCAAAACGGGCTTTAAAGTCTTTAGCAAAGCTTTCGCGAATAACGAATACAACTTTGCCAAATCCGGCGCGAATAGCGTCATATACTGAATATTCAAGAATTGTTTCCCCACTGGGTCCAACTGGTTCAATTTGTTTCAGGCTTCCGTAACGGCTTCCCATTCCAGCAGCTAATATTAAAAGGGTCGGTTTCATTTTGTCTTATTTGTCTTTTACTTTTAATAATTTCTTCAAAATTACACATTTATTACTAATTCTTTTGATGTTTACTTTATTGCTTCCGCTTATTTGTTGGCCTGTAAAAACAAAAGGATGCCATTTATGCACCCTTTTGCTTTTAGTATTTATTGAAACGAGATGTTATATTATTGGGAAATTATCTTTTTTTCGTAGAGCGATCTTAAATTGACTGTAATTATTCCATAAACCATTCCAATCGCGCAGTAGATTAAAATTGTAATTGCGGATGCCATCTTTGTAGCCTCCGGATAAAGTTTTCCAAAAGCAAAGAAAACCGCTGATGAAACGAATAATGCCGGAACAAAATCAAAAAGAGAAGGAGCTCTTTCGACTGCACACATTGGTATAACAACAATCAAAACAGCCAGTGGAAGCGCCCAGAATCCGGTAGCACTGAAGATCCCAACTAGGTAAATAATTGTAATAGCGGCAATTATTCCCATAATATAACCCAGAAAAGTGCGAACTCCTCCCTTAATTGTACATCCTGCAAGGAAATACATGGCCCATGCTTGAAAAGTTACCCATCCAAAACCTCCGTTGTCGGTAATTGGCATTAAAGGATTGAGCAGTTGATCGACTACAATAAACGAAGCCGCCAGAAATGCAATAAATACAGGGATGACGGTAAATTTTTTGAAATCCATAATTTTTAAGATTTAGTTGTGATTATTTAGGTTAATGAAGTTTTATATGCAAGGAGTATTGGTTGTAGATTGATTATAAGAATATTCGGATTTAAATTATATAGGTCGTAAATGTATAAAAAAATCAGAATTGACAAATAGCTATAGAAGGAACATGATGGATTATTTATTTTTTACTTCAGTATTTTTTACAATCAAGTAAAGCCCGATTGAAAATCGAGCTAAGGATATGCTTAGATATGTAATACAATTAAATTCAAAAAAACCGGAATGGTCTTGGATTTTACCTGAGATTAGATAAGCTTGAACAGGGATAACTAAGAACAAGTATTAAAACCGAATAGCGAACGAACAGAACGTATATTTTTTAGATATTATTTTTTATTTTACGAAGGATAGCTAACGCTTTTTGCTGATAGAATCCCTGGGTATTGGCTATTTTCTTAAATTGTTTGATTGCTTTTTTGTTTTCATTGGTCTGGAG
>JAUYEQ010000538.1 GCA_030691295.1 Bacteroidota bacterium | reverse complement strand
GAAAATTTACAGATATAGATATTCATCAACTAACTAAATTTTTTCCTTATGAATCCTGTTTCCGATCTTATTAAAAATCTGGCCGATCAGCATGGACGCAGCAGACACAACCTGTTGCCTATCCTTCAGGGAGTTGTTGAGCAGGAAAAATACCTTTCGGAGTTTTCAATGACCGAAATTGCCCGCGAGTTGGATTTGCCTGCTGCTGAAGTTTATGGAACTGCAACCTTCTATTCTTTTCTGGAACACAAAAAAATGGGCCGGTACATCATCCGTATCTGCAAAACCATTACTTGTTCGATGAAAGGGAAAAACCAGGTTTTGCTGGCTATCGAGGACATGTTGAAAATTAATGTCGGCGAAACTACCCCCGATGGAACTTTCTCGTTGCTTCAGACCAACTGCCTTGGTTTTTGCCACAAAGCTCCTGCAATGCTTATTAACAATGAAGTCTTCACAGACCTTACTCCTGAAAAAGTGCGCGATATTTTAAGTGCTTATATGAAAAAGAAAGGAGCGTCGTATGACAATTAGTTACCAGCTTAAAAGAGTCGATTTTATTTTCAAGAATGAGAATGACTGGGAAGATGTGTTAAGCAAAAGCATCAGCCGAACTCCACAGGAATTGATCAATGAGTTGATAAGTTCGGAATTAAAAGGCCGGGGAGGTGCAGGTTTTCCAACCGGATTGAAATGGAAACTTTCATCGGAAGAAGGTGACGACACCAAATATGTAATTTGTAATGCCGACGAAGGCGAACCCGGAACATTCAAGGATCGTGAAATCCTATCGCGGGTCCCGTTTAAAGTATTGACTTCCATGGCAGTTTGCGGTCATGTTATTGGCGCAAAAGAAGGATACATTTATTTGCGTGGCGAATATTTTTTCCTTCAGCCTGAACTAAACAAAGCGATCAGCGAATTCGAATATTACTGCAAGGAAATCAATCTGGATTTTAAAATCAGGATATTTATGGGAAGTGGGGCATACATCTGCGGCGAAGAAACCGCACTTTTTGAGTCGATGGAAGGCAAACGCGGCGAACCACGGAATAAACCGCCGTATCCTTCTTCATACGGATACATGGGCAAACCAACTGTAATCAATAATGTAGAAACACTGGCTCATACGTTTACAATTTTTAAATACGGAGCCAAGCGCTTTTACGATTTGGGTGTTCAGTATTCGCGCGGATCAAAACTGTTTTCGGTTTCAGGAGATACACCCAAACCCGGAATTTATGAACTTGAACTGGGAATGAGTCTGGCCGATTTTGTGGATGAATTTGGCGACGGCGATACAAAAGCTGTTCAGGTGGGTGGCGCTTCGGGCTTTCTGGTTCCACGCAAACGGTTTAATGAAACTGCGATCGGATTTCAGGGAAAACTAACAGGAATATCGCTGCCTACCGGTGGCTCGATGATGCTTTTTAACAGTTCGCGTTCCATGTTCAATGTGCTTGACAATTATCTTGAATTCTTCAGGGAGGAATCGTGCGGACAGTGTACGCCTTGTCGTGTGGGGTGTCAGCAATTACTCAGCGGAATAAAAGCTGTGAAAAGGGGCGAGAAAAATGCACAATACCTCGATAAACTGATGCGTTTGGCCGAAACCATGCAGTACACTGCCAAATGTGGTTTGGGACAATCGGTTGCCAACTCATTTTCGTCGATTGTTGAGAATTTCAGGGAAGAAATGATTTACTAAAACTTCATTGAAAATGACTAAAAAAATTAAAATAAGTATCAACGGCGTTTTCGTCGAAATAGAGCCTGGAACAACTATTCTGGATGCCGCACTTCAGGCCGGGGTAATCATTCCAACACTGTGTTATCATAAAGACCTTTGTGTGGCTGGAAATTGCCGTGTTTGTGTAATCGAAATTGCCGGTCAAAAACGACTTGCAGTAGCCTGTGCAACTCCCTGCGAAGAAGGAATGGAAATACTCACCAATTCGCTGAAAGTCAGGAATTCACGAAAACATATCATAGAATTATTACTTTCGGAACACAATGCCGATTGTACACGGTGTTACAAAAACGGGAATTGCGAACTGCAAAACCTGGCTTCGGAGTTTAAAATTATGACACAGGATTTTATCCAGCTTGCTCCGCTAAGAAAATATACGATTGATATGTTTTCTCCGTCAATTGTGAAGGACGACAGCAAGTGCATCCGGTGTCAAAGGTGTGTTCGCACCTGCGTTGAATTACAGGGTGTAAATGCTTTGACCGTGGCTCACAAAGGTGATCACATGAAAATTACTACTTTCTTCGAAAAAGCGATGAACGATGTAGTATGCACCAATTGCGGACAATGCATCAATCACTGTCCTACCGGTGCGCTCGTCGAAAAGAATTACATCGAAGAAGTGTGGGATGCCATTGCCGATAAAACCAAACATGTAATCGTTCAAACAGCCCCGGCTGTGAGGGTTGGTTTGGGTGAAGAACTTGGCTTTGAGCCCGGAGCAAGGGTAACCGGTAAAATGGTTGCTGCGTTGAAGCGCCTGGGATTTGATGCGGTGATGGATACCGATTTTACTGCCGATCTTACCATCATGGAAGAAGGTACCGAATTGCTGACCCGTCTGAAAAAAGTGCTGGTCGATCACGATCCGGAAGTAAAACTACCGATGGCAACTTCCTGTTCGCCGGGCTGGATAAAGTATATCGAGCACATGTTTCCCAATTACCTCGACCACTTATCAACCTGTAAATCACCGCAACAAATGTTTGGCGCACTGGCCAAAACGTACTATGCCAAAGCACGAAACCTGGACCCTGAAAAGATCGTTTCCGTTTCGATTATGCCTTGTACCGCCAAAAAGTTCGAGGCTGCCCGTCCTGAAATGCACGACAGCGGTTATCGCGATGTGGATTACGTGCTGACTACCCGCGAACTGGCGATCATGATCAAACAGGCAGGGATCGATTTTATGAAGCTTGAAGATATGCATTACGACCGGTTGATGGGAGAATCGACCGGTGCCGGTGTGATATTCGGAGCTACCGGTGGCGTAATGGAGGCTGCTTTGCGTACCGCCTACGAGCTGGTTACCGGTCGCGAAGTCCCGTTCGAAAACCTTAACATTGCTCCGGTCCGGGGCATGGA
>JAUYEQ010000396.1 GCA_030691295.1 Bacteroidota bacterium | reverse complement strand
GTTTTGAGATATTAGCGAAGATAAGTACCCGAAAATAGGCCTATCCTGAAGCAAACCACAAAAATTCAATTAAAAACACTACATCGACTACATCAAGTGAACCCAGAAGGGAAACTGAATTTGTTGTTCGCTCAATTTAGGATGTAAACAGGCAAGTCGGTACTTCATCATAAATACTGAAAAATTACACATTATAAAATGTCTATTATAATTATCAATAATTATTTGAATTGTTTTCTATGACTAACAAACTTGAATTCGTCGAAATATTTGCCGGAGAGTTATGGCAAGCTGATATCTCACACATTGCTAAATGAAATATTGAACGCCAAGCGTCCCGTAAATACTGAATTTGCTTTACATATTGAAGCCGCACTTGGTGTTGACCCGGAAACGTTGATGAATATGCAAACGCGTTACAACATGCAAATGGCACGTGCTGACAAAACACTCGCCGAACGCTTCAAGCAAATTCGAAAACTTTCTGCTATACTTTAAAAATTGGTAGTTTTTACTGATCTTCGATTTAACTTATAGAACAGTGTAGGAAAGGTCGGTCAAACACTACAATCTGTTAAATCAGTTGCACCCGGCTAATTTCGGCAGCAAAGTCATGAAGCGATTTCTCTATTTTACGTACCGTCTTTTTGCTTGGTTTGCGCTTTCCTGTCACATAGTGACTTAACTGCCCTTGGGCAACGCCAGTTAATCTTCCTAACCCTGCCAACGACAAAACGTTGGAGTAATAGGCCAGAAACGAAGCGGTATCATAGCTGAACTCGAACTCAGCTTCCTCGAAATGCCTGTTTTCGCTGGTATATAAATACCTCATTTCGTTATATGAATTATTAAAATCCGCTATCGCTTCTCCAATAGTTTTTCCATCTCCTAAAATTCCATAATTCAACGAATTATCGTCTAAATCGACATAAATTCCGTAACTACCGTCGTTACCTCTTTCTATGATTGCTTTTACTATCATAACAAGACTTTTAAAGTTTAACACCAGAATCTTTGCTGATACTTTTCAAAGTACCGAATTTTACCTCTTCGCTTTTGTGATAACTTAATGAAAAATTCTTTCCGGTTATTGGGCTGAACCAAATCGGGTGTTTGCTACCATCTTTATAAAAATAACAACCCTCTTTCTTTAGTTTCTTTTCTAATTCAGAATATTTCATAAGCTCATCAACACAAAATGATAGCAAAGATATTAATATTAATATCATCACCAATTATTTTTTTCACTCATTGACCCAAGATTCGAAAATTTTAACGCAAGTGGCGCAATAAGAATTTAGATTAATATACATTTCAAAATTAATCTTACGAATATTGCTACTTTAGAACAAAATCGTATATTTGTTTTGTTTTTTGTAAAAAGCAGAACATGGAAGAAATCTCACAAAACAAGAAATACCTCGATATCATTCAGGCTGCGCGCAGGTTGTTTTGGAAACACGGTTTCAAAAGGGTGTCGATCGAGGAGATTTGCCGGGAAGCCAAAACCAGCAAAATGACCTTCTATAAATTCTTTGCCAACAAACTGGAGCTCGCCAAATCCGTATTCGATTTTGTAGTAGATGATTCAGTAGCAACTTTTAAAACTGTTTTACATGAAACTACCTCTGCATCGGACTTGATTGGCCAAATGCTGCAAATGAAAAAAGAGGGAATTCACGAGATCAGTAAAGAGTTTATCACCGATTTTTATACCAATCCCGAATTGGGATTGAAAGATTACATCGATGAAAAAACCAGAACAGTTTGGGCAGAAATGATTGGCGATTTCAAACTGGCACAAGAACGTGGAATTTTACGCAAAGACCTGAACATCGAATTCTTCGTCTATTTCACCCAAAAATACGGCGACTTACTGAATGATCCGTACCTAAACAAAATCTATCCAAATCCACAGGATTTGATTATGGAACTGACCCGTTTTTCGGCTTACGGAATTTCGCCTCACGAATAAAAATGAATACACACTTCACGATATTGCTTCTCTTCATTGCTGCTATTTTTCAGGAAGTTATGGCGCAAGACCCTGACTTTAAAGGGCAAGCATCGGTCTGGGGCAACTTCAATCCGAACAACGAATTGCAACTTTGGGGCGGAGCACGTTATCTTCCACAATTCAATTTTAAGTTGGGTGAACCTTCGAAAAGCCTGTTCGACTTTGAAGCATCGGCCAATTTGAACGGAACTTTGGGAAGCCTTCCTTTCGATTCACTTTACTCAAACGGAAACATCAAGCCTTACCGTTTATGGGCCCGATATTCCACAGAACAACTGGAAATCAGGGCTGGATTGCAGAAAATCAACTTTGGTTCGGCATCCATGATCCGCCCGCTCATGTGGTTCGATCAACTCGATCCGCGTGACCCATTGCAATTGACCGACGGCGTTTGGGGAGTTTTGGGACGTTACTATTTTCTGAACAATGCCAACCTTTGGCTGTGGGTACTATACGGAAACGAAAATCCGAAAACCTGGGAGATCGGCAACACCAGTCAGCGTCAGCCAGAATTTGGCGGACGGTTTCAAACGCCTGTCCCGAAGGGTGAAATGGGGATTTCGTACCATCACCGTTTATCCGACACGAATAGTCTGGATACATTGGTAACCTTAAACGATCTGGTTCCTGAAAACCGCATCGGTCTGGATGGCAAGTGGGATGTGGGAGTTGGGCTTTGGTTCGAAGCAGTCTGGCTCAATAAAGCAAAAAACGTGGGCGATTTCACCAATCAGACCTCTCTAAGCGTTGGAACCGATTACACTTTTGGAATTGGTAACGGACTGAATGTCATTTATGAACAGTTGCTGTTTGCATACGATGAAAAACCTTTCCGTGTCAACGAACCGTTTGTTTTTTCCACGCTTTCACTCAACTATCCGCTTAGCCTGAACGACAATCTCAGTGCGATGGTTTATTACAACTGGATCAACAAGGGGGTTTATAACATCGTAACCTGGAACCATCAGTTCAGGAATATTACGCTTTACTGCATGGGTTTCAGCAACCCCAAACAGTATAAAATACCGCTCACCGCCAACGATATCAACCTGTTTGCCGGAACAGGTTTGCAAGTTATGATAGTATTCAATCATTAAAATATTTGGTTTATGGAAAACTCCGCCATTATTCAAATCAATCAGCTCATCAAACGGTTTCCAATGGGAAAGGGTGAGTTTACCGCACTCAAAGGAATTAACCTGAACTTCGGGACCGGAGAATTTGCGGGACTTATTGGTCCGAGCGGCTCCGGAAAAACCACGCTGCTCAACATCATCGGATCACTCGATATGCCCACCGAAGGAGAGGCTGTTGTTCTTGGAAAGCCGATCAGTAAGTTGAGCGCAAAAGAGTCGGCCAAACTGCGCAAAGAGAGTCTGGGTTTTATTTTCCAGAGCTACAACCTGTTGCAGGTTCACACGGTTTTCGAAAATGTTGAATTCCCATTGTTACTGCTCGATTACACCACCTCGGAACGCAAAAAAATGGTGATGGATGCACTGGAATGGGTAGGCTTGACCGACAAAGTAAAATCGAAACCGCCACAACTTTCCGGAGGAGAATGCCAGCGTGTTGCCATTGCCCGCGCCATGGTGAAAAAGCCCTCGCTGGTGCTGGCCGACGAGCCTACCGCAAACCTCGATGCAGCCAACTCGCACAACATACTGCAAACCATGCAGAACCTGAACCGTGAACTGAAAACCACGTTCATTTTTGCTACCCACGACGAAAAAGTCATCGGTTACCTGAAACGCAAAATCTTCCTGAAAGACGGATTGGTCGATCATGAAGAATGGATAAACCAGTAAAACTTCGGGAAATGAAAATAGCTTTTAAATTGGCTTTCCGAAACCTGATAGGTGCGGGATTACGCACATGGTTGAATGTGATCGTGTTGTCGTTTTCCTTCGTGGTTATAATCTGGGCGAAAGGAATTCTGGTGGGTTGGGACCATCAGGCCAAAAACGATATGGAACAATGGGAAATTGGCAATGGACAGTTCTGGCACAACCAGTACGATCCGTACGATGCGTTTACCATTTCCGATAGCCATGCCCCAATTCCCAACGAATTTAAGCCTGAAATTGAAAAGGGAGAAATGGTACCCATGCTTTTTGCGCAGGGAACCATTTACCCAAAGGGACGCATGCAACCGGCAATGATAAAAGGGATTCCGGCCAGTCAAATTTTACTGAAAATACCAACACACAAACTTGATACCGTTACCGACGCCATTCCTGCCATTATTGGTGAGGTGATGGCCCGTTCGAGCCACCTCGAAAAAGGGAGCCGCGTTGTTTTAAGATGGCGCGACAGCAAGGGCACTTTCGATGCTACTGAAATTGAAATTGTTGATATTTTTTCGACTACCGTGCCCACCATCGATGTGGCCCAGGTATGGATCAACCTGGAAACCATGCAGGAAAAACTGCTGCTTCCTGAACAGGCCACGCTTTTCAGCTTTGCCAATGTTGAAGAAAACCGCCCCGCAGTTGGTGACTTCAAGCTAAAAACCAAAAAAGAGTTGACCGCTGAAATTGACGCCATGATCAAAACAAAAAGCAAAGGGCAGTCAGTCTTCTATTTTATACTGTTGCTGCTGGCTATGCTGGCCATTTTCGATACACAAATCTTGTCCATTTTCCGGAGGCAAAAAGAGATTGGAACTTATGTTGCCTTGGGTTACACCCGTCAACAAGTGGTGACCCTGTTTACTGTAGAAGGGGCCATGCACGCAGTGCTGGCTGCGGCTTTGGCTGCCGTTTACGGAATTCCGTTTTTTATCTGGCAAGCCCGGGTAGGCTTCACCGTTCCGATGGATACGAGCGAATTTGGGATGGCCATTGCGCCAACCATGTACCCGATTTACAGTGTTGGATTGATACTTTCAACCACTTTGATCGTGCTTTTGACCACCTCGGTGGTAAGTTACTGGCCGGCACGCCGCATTGCAAAAATGAACCCAACTGAAGCTTTAAGGGGAAAAATACAATGATACAGTTCTTACTGAAAGGTTTGCTGCGCGACAAAAGGCGCAGCCTGATGCCCATCCTCATCGTTGCGGTGGGCGTTTCGTTGAGCGTGTTTCTACATGCTTACATTACCGGTTTGATGAACGATTCGATTGAGATGAATGCCAAATTGAGTTTTGGGCACGTAAAAGTGGTAACCAAATCGTTTGCCGAAAACATCAGCCAAATGCCAACCGATCTGGCGCTGCTCGAAACCAGCGCATTGAAAGAAAAACTTAGTCAGGAATTTCCTGATGTTGCATGGGTGGAACGCATCCAGTTTGGCGGTTTGATAGACGCACCCGATGAAAACGGCGAAACAAAATCTCAAGGTCCGGCCCTGGGAATTGGCGTTGATCTGCTTTCAGCCCCGACTGGTCGGGGGGGCGAAGCAGAACGAATGGGCATGGCCAAATCGTTGGTTCGTGGTCGTTTACCCGAAATGAAAGGAGAAATCCTGCTAAGCGAACAATTTTCGCAAAAGCTGGGCGTAAATCCGGGTGACAAAATTACGCTGATTGGTTCGACCATGAACGGAAGTATGAGTTATTACAACTTCATACTGGCCGGAACGCTTTCATTTGGCGTTCAGGTAATGGACAAAGGAACCATTGTTGCTGATATTGAAGATGTTCGTTTGGC
>JAUYEQ010000395.1 GCA_030691295.1 Bacteroidota bacterium | reverse complement strand
GTTTTGAGATATTAGCGAAGATAAGTACCCGAAAATAGGCCTATCCTGAAGCAAACCACAAAAATTCAATTAAAAACACTACATCGACTACATCAAGTGAACCCAGAAGGGAAACTGAATTTGTTGTTCGCTCAATTTAGGCATTATTTAAATCTGGCATTGGATTTCTGGTATCGGTAATAGGAAGACCAACTGTCGTTCCACTAAGGTAAAGGGCCTGAGTGGCACCATATCTGCCATCTTTTGTATATGGAGCAGCGTAAGGATGTCCGTTGGAGATCATATATACAACCCTTTGAATACCATCGTATGGTTCATTTGTAATTTTCCTAATTGCATTAAATCTCCCCCCAATTTTCAGCCAATTATTAACTTTAGTCTCGTTATTAAAAGTTAAACCATATCTATTTGAATTCGTGTTATAGTAGATACCTTCGTGATCTAAATAATTAACTGAAAAGTAATTCTTAACATTTTCTGATCCAGAATTAATAGAAATATTGTGTTCTTTTATCGGAGCGACTCTGGTTACTTCATTCAAAAAATTAGTATTTGGATATAAATAAGGATCATTTCCTTTACGAAATGCATCAATAACTTCTGAAGGAAATTTTGGGTCACCACCACTCATTGCAGAATTCCAAATTTCCATGTATTCAGCACTATTACTTATCAAATCAAAACGTTCTCCCATTTTCTGAATGCCAAAATAACCACTATAGTTTACTGTAACTTTTTTTGTTACAGAACCCATTTTTGTATTTATCAAGATAACACCATTCGCAGCGCGTGAACCATATATTGCTGCTGATGCAGCATCTTTTAATACCGTAATTGATTCAATATCATTAGGATTCAATTCAGACATTCTCCCCTCCACACCATCGATTAAAACCAAAGGGTCAGAATTATTTAGCGTCCCAAATCCTCTTACTCTAATTGTTGCTCCATCACTGCCGGGTTGTCCTGAATTTTGACTTACCCAAAGCCCTGTCACCGAACCACCTAATGCTTGTGATGCATTTGTTAAAGGTCTATTCTCTAACTCTTTATCGAATTTAAGGGTTGACACTGCGCCAGTTAGATTAACTTTTTTCTGTACGCCATAGCCAACAGCAACAACCTCTTCAATCCCAATGGCATCTTCAACCAATGTAACGTTGATACTGGTTTTTCCCACAATTGCTACTTCCTGCCCTTTCATTCCCACGAACGAAAATTGCAGCGTGGCATTTTCAGGAACATTGGAAAGCGAATAATTACCATTCGCATCTGTGATGGTTCCAATGGTTGTTCCTTTGACAACTACTGAAACACCGGGTAAAGTCTCACCTGATGAATCAGTTACTTTTCCCGAAACGGATTTTTGCTGCTGGGTGTCGTTTTCCAAAAAATTGGAATTCGAACTGTTTTCGTCGGTAATAATTATATACCGGTCAACAATTTTGTACTGCAAATCAGCCGCTCCGAGGATTTTGTCCAGAATAGCATTGATGGTCTGGTTGTCAACCTTTAAAGAGATGATTTTTTCAACATCCAGTTTGGTGCTGTTGTAGGCGAATTTAAACTCCGACAGCGATTCAATTTGCTTGAAAACACTTTCGATGGTGGCATTTTTCGACTCAAACGACAACCTTGTTGCCTGCGAGTAGGATACTGAAGCAAAAGACATCAGCCCCAACAAGATGAAAATGAAAGTTAGTTTCATAATGCGTAAATACTTTCGTCCGGGGATAAAAAAATCCCTGAACAAACATGTTCTGTTTTTTTTCATAAATTTGTAGTGTTACGTGTTAAACAATGGTTTGACATTTGAAAGAGCGGTAATTCTTCGACCAATTATCGCTCTTTATTTTTTCTGCATATTTCTTATTTTGGTGTTAAAATAACCTCTCCCTTTTCGTATTTGTAATTGACTGACAGCGCCAGGCTTATTATTTCCATCAACCGATCCAGGCGTTCGCCTTCATACAATTCAACAGTCAAACGACGGTCGTCAAATTGTTTTTCATCGTACATCACTTTCACATCGTACCAGCGTTCGATCTTGCGCACCAGATGGCTAAAAGTGTCGTCCTTGAAAATGAGTTGGTTTTTTTTCCAGCCGTTGATTTCATCTTGAGGAAAGCGATTGAGTGCCAATTGACGATCGGTTTTTGAATAAACGAACGACTGCCCGGGTTTTACTTCCTTTTCAATTGTTTCGCCAGATGGGTTCGACATTAACAGATTTACTCTCCCTTCGAACAGCGAAGTTTCTATCTGATTTTCGTCGGAATATGCTTTCACGTTAAATTTGGTTCCCAATACTTTCACATTCACTCCTGAAGTATGCACCACAAAAGGTTGGCGCTCATTTTTGCTGACTTCAAAAAAAGCTTCACCATCCAAATATACATCGCGCTGGTTTTTACTGAAATTGCCCGGATACCTGATTTTCGTATCCGAGTTAAGCCACACTTTTGTACCGTCGGCCAATACGATTTGCGACTTTTGTCCACGTGGCGCAATGGTTTCAGTATATTGATCTGCAGATTGATCTGACTGGCTTACCCAATACAGAATTCCCAGTCCGATGATTGGGATTAGAAGAAATGCGGCAATTTTTTGATAAACTTTCAGGATTCTTGCAACCGAAAACCGGGACTTCATGTGATGTTTTTTCTGATATTCCTGAATTTGGGTGAAGACGGTTTCGATCAGAGTTGTTGAATCAATTTCGGCAGATGTCGCCCAATTTTGAGCAATCCAACTTTCAACCTCTTTTTGAGTTTTAGGATCAGAAAGCCATCTTTTAAATTCAGTTAGCTCCTGAATGGAGCAATTCTTTTCATCCAGAAACCTATTTGCTATATTGATAATTCTTTCAGTCATTTTTAGTGATTTGAAAGTAATACGAGGGAGTTCCAGATTTCCGTGAAGGGGGTTTGAAAAAAAGTGATCAGGTGATGGGAAAAGTGATCAGTCTCAGTGGTCAATGTTCAGAAAAAGTAGCAGCGAGATGGAAAGGGGTTTACGACAAAATTCTTAAAATGATAATTTCAGTTAATCAGTTATCAAATGTTATTTGAAATCCTGAAGGGATTTAATGTCAATAGCCCCGGATGGAATCCGGGGTAAAATAATGATAAAGAACAACAACCCTGCAAAGGGTTGAATATCAAAGACGAACAAATTCAACCCTTTGCAGGGTTGCAAAACCTATATTTCCCGTACCCCCTGAGTTTCACTCAGGGCTATTCACATTCAACCACTTTGTGGTTATTTTGTCAAAAGGGAAATTTTGTCGTACACCCATGGAAAGTAATCAGTCGAAGTGTTGGCAAATCTATTATTTGCGTTGAAGCTGTAGAAGAAAAGCCTCGCATCCAATCACTTCTATCTCACTAAAATAGAAGTCCTTTTGATTTTCAGTAATGATGCAATTGCATTTGTTTTGAATGGCAGAATAATATTCCATTCCATCCTCGAAGTCGTGGATCAATTTATTTTGAATGGCCTGATCTGTAATATTTTGATTGATTGTGGTTATTCGGATATGCTGAAGGAGCATTTCTATTTTTTTTCTTGCCATTTTTTCACCACTTTTTTTGCTTGAAAAATGAAAGGCAATGGCCAGACAAAGTGGTGAGGTGAAAAGTTCGATGTTGTGCTTTCCCTGAACGCTAAGTATGCGTGACGACCATGTAAACAATGGATATTCCTTGTTTAAAGTTGCAACCAATATATTTGCATCAAGGAAAATTCTCATCTGGCCTGATTGAAGTATTCATCCTTCAGTTCTTTTCTTGAACGCCTTTTATACGTGGCTTCGCCTTCGGCAACCTGGTTAACCCATTCCGAAACAGGAAAATCTTCGATGGTTTTATAGTTGCCCGATGTAATCTGACGGTAAAGAAATTCAGTCAATCGCGAAAGGCTGATGTTATTGGCCGCTGCAAATTCTTTGGCTTTTTCAATTACTTCCTGATCGAAGTTTAATGTCAATTTTGTTTCCATTTCTTTTTTTTACGTCAAAAATATTAAATCTATACGTAATGTCCAAAGAATTGAAAAACAATTTGATTCTTGTTTACTGAAAAAAGAACAAAAATCCCAGTATCACCATCTTCCTGAATTCCTTCCGAAGAAAATTAAGTGCATTCCTGATCTGGCTGTCAACGGTATTTTCTGAAATATTTAATCTTTCGGCAATTTGTTTGTAGCTCAATCCTTCGAAACGACTCAGAAGAAAAATTTCCCTGCGTCGCTCCGGAATTTCTTTGATCAGTTGTTCGAGTTTTTCCTCTGCATGTTCGACAAACGTATTTTCATTTCCTTCGTCAGCAAGTACATCCTGCTGAAAATGCTCACCCACAAAATACAGTTTTCGGTTCACAGCCGATTTTAGATGATCGAGAACAAGGTGTTTTGCAATCGAGAAAAGGTATGATTGGAAATCTTTCTCCGGATCTACTGCCTCTTTCTTTAGCCAAAGTTTCACAAACACTTCCTGCACAATTTCTTCCGGATCAATCTGTGCCGGAACCAGTTTAATGGCAAACCCTTTCACCTTGTTCCGGTATTTATAAAAAAGCACCTCAAAAGCGAACGAATCACCTTCTTTGAGCTTTTTCACCAATTCCTTTTCTGTATGTAAGAATTTTTCCACTTGTCAGGTTCGAATTTAAAAAATGTTGAAGTATGCGACAAAGTAAAGAAATTAAGTCTGGAAATGACAATGTTGTAATGAGGGTCTGAAGTTTATTAAAGACCGGTAGGAATCAGCGGAGAGCGAGGCTCTTTCTCTTGAACCTTCATTAAGTATTATAGAAATTTAAAACGCTATAAACAAGAACACTAAACTAATTTTAGTCTAAACAAAATATCTCAAAATATCTTCACATTTATTCAAAATTGGGTGTATATTTGGGTGTGAAAATAATTACACCCACTCATGAATGTCAAACGGAACATCATCTTCACACTTGAACGAAGAAAGAAAAATAATGTATTGGTTACCGACAATATACCCATTCGAATGCGGGTTATCTATGGCGGAAACCGGATCGAATTTAGCACCGGATACCGAATAGATGAATCCAAATGGGACGTAGACAAGCAAAGGATAAAGAACGGATGCACAAACAAACTTAAGCAAAGCTCGTCTGAAATCAATGGTGATTTATTGAAATATTACACCGACATCCAGAATATCTTCAAGGAGTTTGAAGTAAAGGATATTTCCCCCACCCCGGAACAACTCAAAACTGCATTTACTAAGAGGAATAAAGTAAATAATTCTGAAGAAACAGAATCCGAAAAGCCCGCTGCTACTTTCATGAACGTTTTCGATGAATTCTTAAAAGAATGTGGAAAACAAAATAACTGGACAGATTCTACATACGAGAAATTTGCAGCGGTAAAGACTCATTTAACCAACTTCAATTCAAACCTAACATTCGAAGTGCTGGACGAATCTGGCTTAACCGAATACGTGGAGTATCTACGGGGCAAAAAGAATTTACGGAACAGTACGATTGGGAAACAGATAGGATTTCTCAAATGGTTTCTTCGCTGGGCGTTCAAAAAAGGTCACCACAATAACAATGCTTTTGAATCATTTAAACCCAAACTAAAGAATACGCCAAAGAAAGTAATTTTCTTGACCTGGGATGAGTTGAACAAACTTCGTGATTATAAAATCCCGGCAACTAAACAATATTTGGAACGGGTTCGGGATGTGTTTTTGTTTACCTGCTTCACCGGGTTAAGGTATTCTGATGTGTATAACCTGAAAACAAGTGACATTAAAGATAATCACATAGAAATAACAACTGTGAAAACTGCTGATAGCCTGATTATTGAATTGAACAACCACAGTAAGTCCATATTGGAAAAGTACAAAGATGTTCATTTTGAAAATAATAAAGTACTGCCTGTAATTACCAACCAGAAAATGAATGACTACCTGAAAGAGTTGGCCGAGTTAGCCGAAATAAACGAGCCGGTTGGTGAAACTTATTATAAAGGTAATAAGCGGATAGATGAAGTTGCACCAAAGTATGCACTTCTGGGGACACATGCCGGAAGAAGGACTTTTATTTGCAATGCTTTATCCCTGGGTATCCCACCTCAGGTGGTTATGAAATGGACGGGACACAGCGATTACAAGGCCATGAAACCATATATAGATATTGCTGACGAAATAAAAGTCAGTGCTATGGAAAAGTTTAACCAACTGTAATTTAGGAGAAATTCATAACATCTTATCAAATCCAATTATCTTTGAATCATAATATAAATAAGTAGTCATGTTAACAGCAGAAGAAATTAAGTCACTAGCGAAAAGCGGAGAGGGATACAACGCCGATTTCAAATTAAAAGTACCAAGCAAAGTTCGGGAACTTACTGAAGAAGTCTGCGCATTTGCCAATAGCGAAGGAGGATTCCTGTTACTGGGCATTGACGATAAGGGGCAGATTATTGGAACTGAAATTGATAACCCGAAACGTTCGGCTATTCAGGATTCAATAAGAGATATCTCTCCAGCCATTCATGTGGATATTTATTCTGTAGATGTTAATGATAAAAGTATATGGGTGATTGAAGTCCCATCAGGGAAAGATAAACCTTATGTTCTTTCCGGGGCAATCTATTTACGGGAAAGTGCCAATTCTCAAAAACTGACAACTGCCGAAGAAATCCGAAGTTTCTTTCAGAGCAGCAATCGCATTTATTTCGATGCTGTTCCTTGCCTTAAATTTGATTTTGAAAGTGAGCTGGATAATGATATGTTTAATCTGTTCCGTGCCGAATCTGGCATTTCCGGGAACATATCCACCCAGCAGATACTAAATAATTTGCAGGTGCTAGATGAATCGGGTGCAATTAAAAATGGTGGAGTATTGTTCTTTAGCAAGCAACCTGAAATTTCATTTCATCAGGCTGTTACCCGTTGTGTAAGGTTTAAAGGGAAATCAAAGGTACATATCATTGATGACAAAACATACGGAGGCCCATTGTATCAGCAGTACCAACAGGCCGAAAAATGGATAAAGGATAAGCTTGAAGTAGCCTATATCATAGAGGGTATGGGGCCTCGTAAAGAAGTCTGGGAAATTCCTCTTACCGTTTTTAAAGAATCGATTATTAACGCTCTTTCACACCGGGATTATTACGAACAAGGCGCCATTATAATGGTGGAAGTTTATGACGACCGGGTAGAGATTTCCAATCCGGGAGGGTTACTTATTGGTGTACAAAAGGATTTCGGCAAAAAAAGCATGACCAGGAATCCTCTCATCTTTGGATTATTTACCCGTATGAGTTTGGTGGAACAGGTTGGATCCGGCATTCCTCGTATGCGCAAAGCAATGAAAGAGGCAGGGCTGCCGGAACCAGCGTTTACAACTGATGGAGGTTTCTTTACCGTCGAATTTAAGCGTCCCCAAAAAAATGACACTGCAAATGACACTGTAAACTCAACGAGTGGCACTATAAATGGCATCATAAATCCGATTGATGGCACTATAAATCCGGAAAGTTCTATCGAAGAAATAGTTTTAAAACTGATAGCTGAAACCGGGGGATTATCTGCTAGAAAAATATCAAAACTAATAGACAAGAGTTTGAGATCAACCATGCGATACTTGGATAATCTTAAAAAATCAGACAAAATTGAATTTAGGGGAGCATTGAAAAACGGAGGTTATTATTTAAAATAAGTGTAAAGAATGGAACAACTTCAAAACATTCAATCCGTTATTGAGTACTTTTCGGATATATATTCTTCCTGGCAGGAGATTAATCGTCTGCTCAAAAATAAAATTCAGAATCATGAATCAGGAGATTTGCCTTCTCAAGAATCCTTATTCTCATTCTATAATAAACACAAGGAACCCAATGTTTTCCATACTAATCTTTTAAACCTTATTCTCGCCAGCTCTCCTGAAAAAGCGGGAGTTATTACTAGCCCATTGCTTGTGCTATTAAGGGAGAACATATCCTTTTTTGAAAAGAATAAAGAAATCCTGGAAAATCTAAGTTCTTACAAGATGATCGAGCAGTCCCTGCTGTATTATCATGACAAAAAAGTTTCACTGGAAAAAGATTTGGAACTGGTAAAGACA
>JAUYEQ010000525.1 GCA_030691295.1 Bacteroidota bacterium | reverse complement strand
TGCGTGTACATAAGGCAATGGCAATTACTTTTGGTCTGCTTTTTATTGGGTTTATCTTACTGGTAATGGGTTTGCTGGGTAATCCGGTGTTTATTAAAGTGGCAGGTTATGAACTTATTTTCTGCGCTTTGATGGCCTGGTATATGATGGCTGCAATCATCATTAACGATTTGGCAGGTAAAACGATTCTTCCAAACGGTGTAGCTTTTATCCGCTAATAATTAACATTGAAACAATATACAGTAAGGTCTGCCGGAAGGCAGGCCTTTTTTATGCCCAAAGAAAAACATTTCAATGCATAAACAGGGATTGAATGTGTACGCATCCTTCCGGGAAATAATTCAGGAAATAAGCCAACTAATGATTAGCTTTGCATAAGCCCATGACACGGGCCGCTGTTAAAAAGCGCTATTTCAACAGGTCAGGATAGTTTCTTAGCTAAAGTTAATGAAAAAAGTTTATCTGAAAATAATTATTCCTTCAGCAGTTTCAATCCTGCTTTTTATTCTTACCATTTTCCTGATTATCATACCCCGGTTTCAGGAAAATATAATGAATGGCAAGCGTGAAATGATCAAGGAGTTGACTAACTCGGCATTAAGCATCGTCTCGAAATACGAAAACGATGAGCGTAACGGAATTTTGACCCACGAAATGGCTCAGGAAACGGCTATCTCAAGGATTCAGTACCTCAGGTATGGAGATGAAAACAAGGATTATTTCTGGATAACCGATATGCACCCCAACATGGTGATGCACCCTTACCGCACCGACCTGAACGGAAAAGACCTGAGCAATTTTCGAGATCCACATGGAACCCTGCTTTTTGTTGAATGTGTGAAGACTGTTGAAAAATCGGGTCACGGGTATGTAAATTACATGTGGCAATGGAAAGAAGATTCGCTGCATATTGTCCCTAAGCTTTCGTATGTAAAAGCTTTTAATGCATGGGGTTGGATTATAGGAACTGGTATTTATATTGAAGACGTAAAGAAAGAGATCAAAGCGCTTACAAAAAAACTGATTTGGATATCCACCGGAATTTCTATCCTGATAGCAAGCTTGCTTTTTTTTATCTCTCAGCAAAGTTTAACCATAGAGAAGAAAAGGGCCAAAGCCGAAAACGACTTAAACGAATCGAAAGAGAAATATCGGACACTGGTTGAAGCGGCAACCGAAGGATTGATCATGCTGGCAGATGGCCGTATAACTTTCCTGAATGGCGTGGTTTGTAAAATGACAGGGTTTGCAAATACGGAACTCCTCAACCTTCCCATCATTGCAATGGTGAGCGAAAACAACAATAAAGATTTGATTGAAACTTTCTCACAAAACATGATCAGGGAAGGACAATACGATATTCACCTGAAAAAGAAAAACGGCGGGTTCATCGAAGTGTTGATCACATCATCAAGCGCTGTATTCAGCGGCAGGGAAGTAAATATTATCATCATTAAAAACATCACCACCGACCGCAACTCAAACCTGTCGGTTTTAGATTATCAAAAATTACTCAACACCCTCAATATTGGCTTTTTCAGGACAAGTATCGACAGCAAGGGCAAGTTTATTTTTGCCAACGAAACAGCAACCAAAATATTGGGTTACGATAATTTCAGGGAATTGTCGAAAACAAATTTCATTAAAATACCTGTCAATTCAGACGACCGGAATGAACTCATAAATATCCTTTTAGAAGACGGTTACATCAGGAACAAGGTATTAAAGATTCACAGGAAAAACCACGAAACCGCGTATGTTTCAGTGACTCTTGTTTTGTACGACAACAAAGAGTCGAAAGAAATGATTTGTGATGGGGTAATTGAAGATGTCACTTCAATCGAAAATGAAAAAACCATAACCGGCACTATCATTTCCGAATTAAAATCGAACTTGTTCCTGATGGAACAGCCGGTCAGGGGCTTTATGACTCCTGTCTTCCCGCTCGATGCTGATTCGACCATCGATGAAGTTGTAAAATCTTTAACCGTTTTTAAAACTGACAACCTGTTAATTACTAAAAACGGCAAAGACCCTATTGGGATTATAACCAGTAACGACCTGCAAAACAGGGTACTTTCGCATAAGCTTCATTTGGATAATCCGGCCTATTTGATCATGAGCTCCCCCATTATTTATATCGGTGAAGACACTTCTGTTTACGCTGCAATAGCCCTCTGCGACGAAAAAAAGATAAACCACCTCGTGGTCAGAGACGATGCCCATGCGGTAAAAGGCGTTATTAAGATCCAGGATATCTATAAATCCCTGAAAAATTCGCTTACTTTTTTAATTTCCGATGTAAAAAGGGCTTTAACCACCAACGAATTGAAAACCTGTTACAGTTCGCTTCACGACCTGATTGTTCCACTTATCAACAGTGGCATAACGATCAGGTACATCACGAATATAACTTCTACGTTTTCGGATGCTGTTATTTGCAGGATAATTGAACTGACCACAAAAGAATTGGGTCCTCCACCGGTTGGTTTTTCGTTTATCTGCCTCGGAAGCGAAGGCCGGCAGGAGGAAACTTTATTTACCGATCAGGACAACGCAATCATTT
>JAUYEQ010000520.1 GCA_030691295.1 Bacteroidota bacterium | reverse complement strand
AATCAATCCTTCAATTTGTTCAAAAACAACTTTAACCAAAGCCCAGGACTTACTTAAAGGTGTTTGCACCCATGGAACGGGCAGAATACTAAAAAACCCATACTATACCATAGCCGGAAAAACCGGGACCGCAGTAATTGCAGACGACAACAGAGGATATAAAACTGGCGGGGTTAAAAAATACCAGGCTTCTTTTGTTGGTTATTTTCCGGCCGACAAACCTGAATTTACCTGCATTGTGGTTATTGTTGGCCCGAAAGGAAAATTTTATGGCGGTTCGGTTGCTGGTCCGGTTTTCAGGGGAATTGCAGATAAAGTTTATGCTTCATACCTCGAGCCTGCTGCAGATTCAATTCCACCTTACAACGAAGTGCCGGTTGTAAAACCAGGCTTAAAAGATGATGTTCTGCTTTTCACTCAAGAGCTGGGATTAAAAACTCAGTCTCAAAATATGACTGCCGAGTATGTTGCAGTAGCCAACGATACCATGACTGTTTTTGTGCAGGGAGTATCTGATGCTCCGGGCACTGTTCCTGATGTGGTTGGAATGGGTGCGAGCGACGCCGTTTATCTTCTCGAAAAGGAAGGCCTGACCACCAAAATAAACGGTTTCGGTCGTGTATTCCGCCAATCATTAAAACCGGGAGTACCTTTTGCAAATGGCGAAACTATTTCTCTTGAACTTGGCTTCGACAAACTCGAAATAATGAAAAGAGACAGTATTATGGCCAATGATTCTATTCAGTCAGCGCCAATGGCCTTGGGTCAGGCGGAAAACACAACTGATGCGGTTACGCCTGAAGAAGCAAAGCCAAAAGCCAGTAAAACTCCGGCGGAAAAACCAAAACCAAGTCAGGAAGCCATTGACAAGTGGAAAGCAAAAGTTGCCGCACAGAAAGAACTGGAGAAAAAAAATGCAGCAGCGGGAAAAACAGAAAAACCAAAACCAAGTCAGGAGGCCATTGATAAGTGGAAGGCAAAGGTTGCTGCACAAAAAGAACTGGAAAAGAAAAATGCAGCAGCGGGAAAGACCGAAAAACCAAAACCAAGCCAGGAAGCTATTGACAAATGGAAGGCAAAGGTTGCTGCACAAAAAGCTTTGGATGCAAAAAATGCGAAAGCAAAAAAAACAGAATAAAACAAAAAGCAACAACAATGAAGATTTTAAATGACATACTGAACGGTATTGAGTTGCTTGAAACAAGAGGGAATCTGTCTGTTTCTATCAACAACATTCAATTCGATTCGCGTAAAGTGGAGTCGGGTGATTTGTTTGTTGCTGTTAAAGGCGTTCATGCCGACGGACATCAGTTTATAGCGAAAGCTATTGAATTGGGAGCTGTTGCCGTAGTTTGCGAAGAGGTGCCCGAGAATTTTCCTTACGAAATCGTGCTGGCACGAATTGAGGATTCGCAGAAAACTTTCGGAAAAATAGCTGCTGCTTTTTACGACAATCCGTCGGCCAACCTAAAAATTGTGGGAATTACCGGAACCAACGGAAAAACTACCATTGCAACACTTCTGTACAATACATTTACACTACTGGGTTATAAAGTTGGATTAATTTCAACCATTAAATATTATGTGGGCAACGAGGAGTTTCATGCCACCCACACCACTCCTGATGCTTTGCAAATTCAGGAATTGATGGCCCGGATGGTTGAAGCCGGTTGCGAATATTGCTTTATGGAAGTCAGTTCCCATGCCATCGATCAGGACCGGATCAGCGGAATTCAATTCGATGGCGGTGTTTTCACCAATCTCAGCCACGATCACCTCGATTATCACCTGACATTTGCTGAATACCTGAAAGCAAAAAAGAAGTTTTTCGATTTACTCCCTGAAGGTGCATTCGCCCTGACAAATGCCGACGACAAAAACGGGATGGTGATGCTCCAGAATACAAATGCCATCAAACAGACTTACTCGTTGAGGTCGCTGGCAAATTTTCACTGCAGAGTGATTGAAAAACATTTCGACGGCATGTTGTTAGGTATCAACGGACAGGAAGTCTGGACTCATTTTACCGGTGTATTCAATGCCAGTAACCTGATGGCTGTAATGGGCGCATCAGTGCTTCTTGGGGTTAGTCATGAAGATATTCTCAGAATTTTAAGCGAGCTGCATCCTGTTTCAGGCCGGTTCGAAATTATACGTTCTCCTGATGGGAAATATGCGGTTGTCGATTATG
>JAUYEQ010000515.1 GCA_030691295.1 Bacteroidota bacterium | reverse complement strand
CGTTGGCGATAGCAAATGGAGATTCAATTGTGCCAGTCATCAATAAGTTGCTTCCGAAATTTGAACTGGTTGTGGCAACTCAGGACTGGCATCCGGCTAATCATACAAGTTTTGCAAGTAATCATCAGGGTAAAAAGCCATTTGATATCATTGAACTCTTTGGGATGGATCAGGTTTTATGGCCTGATCACTGTGTCCAGGGAACAAAAGGTTCTGGGTTTCATCCCGAAATGGAAACACTGAAGATAACTGCCATTTTCAGGAAAGGAATAAATCCGGAAATTGACAGTTACAGCGGATTTTTTGACAACAGCCATCTGCACAGTACCGGACTTGCCGGCTACCTGCGTGAAAAAGGTGCTGCCGAACTTTATTTCTGCGGATTAGCTGCCGATATTTGTGTATATTTCACCATCATAGACGCTTTAAATGAAGGCTTTAAAGCAGTTCTTATTGAAGATGCCACTTGTCCGTTAAATCCTGATGGATATGTAAAAATCAGTAAAGAACTTCAGGAAAAAGGTGTTGTAATCATGCAAAGTAGTATGATTACGAATCAGTAATTTCGTGGCTCAGGCAATGCAAAGTTCCCAATCCCCAAACCAGATCAACCGCACTGATGCCGATTACGTCACGTTCAGGAAATAAATCGGTAAGAATTCCCAAAGCTTTGTAGTCGTTTTTGTCGTTGAAGGTGGGCATCAGCACACAGCCGTTGGTCATCAGAAAATTCACATAACTGGCCGGTAAACGAAGGTCTTCGAAATCGAGGCGACCGGGCATCGGCATGGTCACAACATTTAGTTTTCCGCCATTTTCAAGTTTCGCATTGCGCAGTATTTCCAGATTGGCTCCCAGTTTATAGTGGTTTGGGTCGTTGGTGTTTGGTTCCTGAACGGCAACTACCGTATTCCGGTTCACAAAGCGGCAGATATCGTCCACATGACCGTGTGTGTCGTCGCCTTCAATTCCTTCGCCCAACCAGATTGTGTTTGTCACGCCGAGGTATTCACGGAAAACATTCTCGTAGTCTTCTTTCCTGAAACCTTTGTTTCGAACCTGCAGAACCGGATCCATCAGACATTCTTCGGTAGTGATCAGCGTACCGCAGCCGTTAACGTCAATGGAACCGCCTTCGAGAACTACCAGTTTGTTGTTGTACATCGCCGGAATGAGCGACAATCCCAGGTGTTGCGCTACTGCTGCCGGAATTCCCTGATCTTTCTTGTGGTTTTTGTATTTGGCCCAACCGGTAAAGCCAAACTGAATAGCTTCCCGCCCGCCATCGGCTGTTTTTACAATTGCCGGACCCGAATCGCGCATCCAGTTGCGGTTGGTATCTTTAATGATATAACCTACTGCTGATTGATCGACATGCGCCTGTTCGAGCATTACCGCCACTTTTTCGCGCAGCTCGTCTGATTTTACAACCAGAATAACCGGTTCGTAGGTGGTCACTTTTTTGATCATCTCCACAAATGCCCATTTAATGGCATGGTACTTTCCCGGCCAGTCGCGACCTTCAGAAGGAAATGATAATAATGTTGCCTGATGTTTTTCCCACTCAGCAGGAAATCGACGTGATATGTTTGTCATTATTTCAGTATTCTATGTAATTATAAAACGTTCATATTTTTATTATTCGTTTCCGATCACCACATTCCAGGTGCGGACATTCCATTCGGTAATCAACCCGTTTTTCACGTACGGATCGTTATTGGCAAAATCCTCGGCCACTTCCGGACTGTCGCCCTTAAATACCAGCACAGCGCCATCAGAAGGATCAGCCAAAGCTCCACCCAAAACAAGCGCACCATTTTGAAATGCCTGTTGTGCAAGGCCCAAATGTTCTTCTCTAAAAGGTGCGCGTTTTTTAATGTAGTTTTCCACCGTCTTGTAAAAAAGGATGTAGTACATGGTTTTGGGTTTAAATACCGTTCAAAAATAAATCTAATTCGTTACCAGTTTTGTCTGCTGACTAAATTCATTGATTGTTTTCAGGTCGAACTCAAAATAATTGAGTTTTTTATTCATTTCCAGCTCTGTTTTAATGGAGTAGTCAGTAACCAGGAAATTAGCGATGTCGTAGCTTAGCTGACCTTTTCCGTTTCCACTTCCTGTAAACGAATTGTCCATCATCTTTGGGGTCATCTGGTAGTTTTGGCTGAGTTCGAATTCTGCCATGTTGTCTTTGATGCTTAGCAGTTTGTATGTAGTGGTGACCACCAGTTCAATTACAGAACCTTCCATGGGAATGGCAACTGTGCGGTCTGCCGAGAACTGATCGCCAATTTTGAGCCGCTGTTCCGGAAAGTCTAGTTGCCCGAAGTTGCTTTGAACAGTTTGCAGAAGCCGTTCTTTTTGGTCAGAGTCGAGTGTGCCGGAGACGACCTTACTAAAAGTTGGCAGTTCCTCGCCTATGACTTCGCCTTGAACCACAGTTCCTTCCGGAATTTGGTTTTTCCCGTCGAGGCTCATGATTCTCTTATATGTTAATATGACGGGAAAACTAGTGCCTGTGGAACTTTTTTCGGTTACCAACTCAGCATCGGTCTTGGTTTTTACCTTCGATATCGTTGGGTTTTTAATATTCTTACTTTTTATCTGTTGCATGGCAATATCCTCTCCTGAATAGGTTATCACCGTTTCAGTTCCCCTGATGGTGGATATGCTGTATGTCTTGTCTGGCTGGTACTGAACCTTCAGTATCAGTCCTTCAAGTTTGTTGGGTTTGCTGCACGAAAAAAAGGCAAGCAGCAGTAAATAAACGATTGGTTTTCTCATTGAAAATGATTGCACTATGGGCAGTTTATGTTTTATTTTGTCTGGGCATGGCTTTCAAGTCCAAACAAATCAAATGGTTTGATGCTAAATGATTCATGAAAGAAAACAACCAGCAATACTATTAATACGATGAACCCAAGCAGGATTAGCAATTGGGAACCTGAAACTTTCTGGATGGGTTGACGGTCTTTCACTTCACAAATTTCGCCAGAGCAGTATTGAGCTTTTTCCTTGTAAAAGATGGAATAGAACTTACACCCCAGGCAAATGCCAAACACCGACTCGAAAAACAGAAAAATAAGGCAAAAGAGACAAATTATTCCTGATATTGGACTGTAAGAATTGACAATAACCATCAGGACAAACATGGT
>JAUYEQ010000389.1 GCA_030691295.1 Bacteroidota bacterium | reverse complement strand
TTTTTGAGCTTCGAAAGAGAATCCAGTGTAGGTAACTTCAATGTTCGATTTTTGGGTTGATGCTGATTTTAACCGTTCGTAATATTCCATCGGCGGTTCAAGAAACGATGAATGCATTTCATCTGAAGCATAACATATAGGATGTGGTAATTTTATCCCTTCCTTCTTCCACGAATTCTGCCCAAAAACAGTATAAACCGATACAATGAACAGAATAAAAACCAATCTTCCCCTCATTTTAAAAAATCTTTAAATTCAATCAAATATTACAATATTCAACAATTTTGAGTACTGACAGTTACGGCTGAAAATTGCTTCATATTATCTGTTAAGCATATTTTTTCAGAAAATCTGAAATCAAAAGTAGAAGAAAATATCACAATTTTTAATCTATATTTGTCAGTATTACTATCGTATTAACAATCAACCTATGAAGTTTCCTTTTTTAATCCTCTCATTTTTTTTAGTGTCATTATCAGTACTCGCCGATAAACCAACAAAAATGTTTGATGAGATACACAGGCCCCAGTTTCATTTCACCCCTGAAAAAAACTGGCACAACGATCCGAATGGCCTGGTTTACTATGATGGTGAATACCACTTGTTTTATCAGTACAACCCTTTTGGAAACGAATGGGGATACATGCATTGGGGACATGCAGTGAGCACCAACCTGGTCAATTGGGAACACTTGCCAATTGCCCTTTTTCCTGATAATGACTCGAAAGACAAAGATTCCTGCACTGCATTTTCAGGAAGTGGTCTGGTGGATCACAACAATGTGACCGGACTCCAGAAAGGGGATGAGAAAACCATTCTGTTGTTTTACACCAGCCAGAAATGCGGACAACGGCTGGCTTACAGCAACGACAAAGGAAGAACCTGGCTGAAATACGAAAAAAATCCTATCATCGCTTTCGATGAAACCGACGATGCACGCGACCCGAAAGTTTTGTGGCACGAACCAAGCAAACAATATGTAATGGTTCTGTACCGGCGCCCAAATAACGACGATAAACAAAAAGGGATTTCGTTCTACACATCAAAAAATCTGATAGATTGGGAATACAAAAACCATATTGTCGGATTTTACGAATGTCCGGATTTGGTTGAATTGCCTGTTAACAGAAGGGCAGATGACAAAAAATGGGTACTTTTTGACGGCGACGGCAGTTATTTAATCGGATTGTTCGATGGTGAAAAATTCATCTCCGAAACGCCAAAATTACAAAGCGACTTTGGCGCAAATTATTATGCAACCCAAACATGGAGCAACATCCCGGAATCCGACGGACGAACCATTCAGATTGCTTGGATGAAAGGCGCAGAGTTCCCGGGCATGCCTTTCAACGGACAAATGACTTTTCCCTGCGAATTATCGCTCAAAAAGTACCTTGAAGGAATTAAACTGACCCGAAAACCGGTTAAGGAAATTGAACTGCTGCATTTGAAAGGTGATGTTTACGAAAACAAAAACCTGATTCCGGGAATTAACAAAAACCTCCTTAGCAGTGTAAAAGGAGATTGCTTTCACATCATCGGTAGTTTCAGGATAAAAACTGCTGATAGTTTTGGATTTGTGGTTCGTTTGGACAAGAAAAACAACGGTACCGAAATCATGTACAACGTAAAGACAAATACCTTGAGTTGCCTGGGCAAATCAGCTATTGTTGAACCTGTTGACGGAATTATTAAACTTGAAATTCTGCTCGACCGTACTTCTCTCGAAATATTTGCAAACGACGGCAAAGTTGCAATGAGTTCATCATTCACTTCTACTGAAAAAAAAGCTGACGGAATTTTTCTTTTCAATATTGGTGGCGAAATACTTGTTGAAAAGCTCGAAGTTTATCCAATGAAATCAATGTATCCGGAAAAGTAAAACATGATTTTCATTCTTTATTTTAACTCCTGAACACTTTAATATTGCAGCACTTATCCTTCAAAAGAAACAATGAAAGCAATTGTAAAAAGTAAACCGGAAAAAGGAATTTGGATGACTGATGTGCCAATGCCCAAAGTTGGTCACAATGATGTATTGATAAAAATTAGTAAATCAGCTATTTGCGGTACCGATCTGCACATTTACAAATGGGACGAGTGGGCTCGGAATACCATCAAAACGCCTTTGGTAATTGGCCATGAATACATGGGCACGGTGGTCGAAAAAGGATCGGAAGTCAGCCGTGTTTACATTGGCGAACGAGTAACCGTTGAAGGTCATATTTCATGCGGATTTTGCCGCAATTGCCGCCGCGGTCGCCAGCACATTTGTGATCATACAATAGGCATCGGTGTAAGCCGGGATGGCGGTTTTGCTGAATATATTTCGGTACCGGCATCGAATGTACTGAAAGTGGATGACCGTATTTCAGACGAATTGATGTCGGTAATGGATCCGCTGGGAAACGCCACCCATACAGCACTCTCCTTCCCGCTTTTGGGTGAAGATGTTTTGATCACCGGAATTGGCGGACCAATTGGCTCAATGGCAGCAGCCGTTTGCAAGTTCGCCGGAGCCCGCAACATAGTTGGAACCGATTTAAGCGAATATCGCCGCAATCTGGCCATGAAAATGGGCGCCACCAAAGTTATTGATCCTCGTGTGGAAAGTGTTAAGGATGCAATGAAATCGCTAGGAATGGTCAGCGGTTTCGATATTGGCCTCGAATGCAGCGGGTCGCCTGTCGCTTTTAACGATATGGTTGAAAACATGTACAACGGAGGCAAAATTTCGCTGCTTGGATTACTGCCTTCAAATACACAAATAAACTGGAGTAAATTGATTTTTAAAGGCCTGACCCTTAAAGGTATTTATGGCCGCGAAATGTATGAAACCTGGTACCAGATGGAAATGATGCTGTCAACCGGATTGAATATTTCGCCCGTAATTACCCATCGCTTTCCGGCAGATAATTTTCAGGAAGCTTTCGACATCATGGAAGCCGGAAATTGCGGTAAAATTATTTTGAACTGGGATTGATATAAAAAATTACACGCCGAAAACCATTGCTGCCGAATTTGCAGCTAAATGTTGAACAGAAAATAATCCAAAATCCCATTATCCTTACCGGATAATGGGATTTTTTATGCCAGAGATTTCGCCTATTCAGATAAATGTTATGAGGCTGGTGTTGGTTTTACCCCGATACTATTTGTCCCAACGAACGAAGCTCTTTTTCGTCCAAATAATTTTTTGCAACCACAACGTCTTTCAAGTACGGACGACTGCCCGGGAAAGTCATCAAACCCATAAATTCTTTCTCGGCATCGGCACGGGTAAAAATAACTTCAGCGGCAGTTTTACCGTGTACGGCATAATGAATTTTGTTTTGTACTTTCTTGAAAAATGCGATGGAAACATCTGCTTTGGGATTGTAATCAATGCTGGTTGAGTAAATATCAAGTACCTGACGATAAAATACCTTTTCGGATGCACGAATGTCGCGTATTCGTTGCAACAATTCTTTCCAATAGCCACCACCACCCAAATTTTTCAGGCGTTCATCGTCCATAGTAAAACCTTTGCGGATATACTCGTTCAGTCGTTTGGTTGCCCAAATACGGAATTGGGTTCCACGTTGAGATTTAACCCTATACCCCACAGAAATAATAACATTTAGGTTGTAAAATTTCACCGGTTTGTCGGAATTAGCAATGTGCAAAAATTGCACATTGCTTTTTTCTTCCAATTCGCCTTCCGAAAAAATATTAGCTATATGCTTAACAATTACAGTCCTATCCCTTCCAAACAATGTAGCTATCTGATCTTGTGTCAGCCATACTGTTTCATCTTCAAAACGAACATCTACGGTTATTTTTTCGTCTTCGGTTTTAAATAAAATAAAATCTGAATGGTTTGCCTTCATGTTCTTTCATTTGTTTGCTTACAACTGTAAGTTGGCTTTTTGTTATTTGAAAAATCGTCTGCTATCAGTTTTGCTTGTTCTAAAATTGCCTTTACTGCTTGGTCAAGATGCACACCGAAAACCACTGCTGCCGGATTTGCGGGGAGATGATGTTGAAAAGAGAATAGACCAAAATCCCATTATCCTTAACGGATAATGGGATTTTTATTGCACGGGATTTCGGCTATTCAGCTGAATGTTTAGCGGTTTTTTATTTCAGCCCTTAAATTCTAAAAAGTTTATCTGTTTGCGAGAGTGAAATAACTTCGAATTCATTAATGTCAATATTTTCAGGTACTTTATCTCTAAGAATTGGGACTATATATTGACCATTTAGTTGATTCGCAACTTCTACAATAGTGTTTAATTGATTGTCATGAATATTTTCAAGTTGGTCATGCATTACAAAGTGAAGGCAGTTAATATCTAAAGAATCTGCAAATTTTATATAGGCAAAGTCAAAGGCGGCAATTTGACCTTTCTTTTTACCAGTACTAGGATTCCCTTCAATATTCGTTACAATCAGGTCATATCCTTTTTCAGTCTTTTGGGTACTAAGAAGATAGTATTCACTATAAAGTTGATTGGAAAGGTCTGAAAAATATTTATTGAAAAGAGTAATACGACTTTGAATTAAATCATCGCCTGAAGTAATACCTTCGTTAATACCTTTAAGTTCAGTTTCAATATTTTTTAATTTCTCAATTGACGATTCCCATAATCTTTTTTGTTCTTC
>JAUYEQ010000496.1 GCA_030691295.1 Bacteroidota bacterium | reverse complement strand
AGTTCGTTAAACGTGTATCCCTTTTGTTTGGCCAGGTCAACCTTTTTATAAAGGGTTTTGCCGGTGCTAAGAATTTCGTTTAACTGGTCGAACAACTCGTTTAGCAGCGCCTGGTTGGTTTGCACCAGGTTTTTACGGTTGCTTAGCATTTCGTACTGATTTTGTTTCCCGGCAGCAATCTGTATTGCATCGTCGGTAAATCTGTCAACCAGTTCGTCTTTCAGCCCCTGTTGTGCCAATATACTTTTGTGTTTTGCAATATTGGCATTTACAGTTTGCAGGCTTCGGATCACGCTTTCAACATCTTTGGAGGCTATTCCTTTTCGCAGTGTGGCCAGGCCAAAATCGGCAGGCGAGAGTTTCAACTGTCCGTTGGCCATGTTAATATAGCCAGTCAGAAAATTAATAGGAGTGATCAGTTCATCGATGCGTTTATAGAGCTGTTCGTTGAGCAGTTTCAGCTCCATAATTTCCGACCTGGGCTCAACCAGTTCAGATACCACATTGATTTTTGCTTTAAACCCTTCAACATACTCATTGCTAAACCTGGGCGAATAAGCCGAGAAATCGGGTAAATCGCGACTTAGATTAAATGCTGCAAATTTGCAGATCACGGGCAATTCTTCGTTTTTGCAGTTATAACTGCGAGGTGTGTTAATACTCATAAAATTTTGATTAAATGATTTTTAGTAAGTAGAAATAGCTCTACAAGCTAATTTACAAAACAATTCTCATTTAACCAAATGTTGTGCGATGAACATTTTTCACTTCTCCTTTCTCCTTTCTTCCTTCTTCCTTCTCCCTTTTCCTTGCCCCATGCACCCGGCTCTCTGCTTTCCCTTTCTTATTGGATATTGGACATTCGATATTGATTATTGGAGATTGTTGGATATTATTGGCTGCTCGCCCCATCGCCCCATCGCCATGTCTCCGTTTCAGGTTGTCGGTTGTCGAAAAGGTTGTCAGTTGTCTAGCGGTCTCCTTGTCGTTCTTTCCTTTTTTATCCCTTGTCTTTTGTCCGGTCGTTCATGGCCTTTTCACTAACATGTTCAATGGTTTGCTCGCTCCAAAGGGTACTTTGCCATTGGGTATAATCGAAAGGTTCTTTGTTGATTAGGCTAATGAATTTTTCATACGAGAATAATTTGTTTTTTAATTGTCGTATGGAACTCATCCCGAAAAAACGGGATTCGTTTCAGCATCAACATCTCCAAGCTTTTCAATCAGGATTTTGAATCCTTTTCTTTTTATTTCAGTATCTGTTAACATGGCTTAATATCTCTTTCTTTTGGGTGCCTGTCGGTTATCGAAAAAATCTAAAATAATAATTTGGCTACCATCAATATGGTAAAAGATGTTTATTTGCTTAACAATAGTAAATCCCCGTATAGCTTTTTCCTTATTTTCCATTATCCCTATTTCAGGAAAGTCAGCAAGTGTATCAATGAATTCATATACTTTTTTAACAAATGCTTCTGTAACTTGCTCATTCCATTCAGCCAATAGATATTCAATTATTTTATCAAATTTTTTTTCTGCACGTTTGGTCCAGCGAATTGTTAGAGCCATTTTTTGTGTTTAATTTTCATTTCCTCATGATCGATTAAATTTTCAGGGTTTTTGCTTTCTTCCCATGAAAGTAAAAGTTCCTTCTGTTCTTGATCGGTGAGATTGTTCCACAACTGTCCTTCTTTGGCCGAAGATCTTTTTTTTATAAGATCGTAGAAATTTATGAGGAGATTCTCATTATCAATGCTGTCAATCAGATGATGAAAGCTTTGTTTAAGTTCGATTGTGTTCATTTTATTTTTCCTTTCTTTTTTACAAAAATACGAATTGCACTAATTAAAACGAATTAGACGAAGGTAATGTTGTTGCCTATGCGTTGTCGGTTGTTGTCCCATCGTCTGCTTCGTGCAGGGATATTTTGGGGGTGAAAAATGTTGTCATTGTTATTATTGAAGGAAAAGTTTCTCTTTATCCCTTTCATTTCTTATTCTAACAAACAGTTTTTTCAGGACCTCTCTTAGTCCATCTACAATTACTACTAACACATTTTGGGTTTTCGTCTGCCGGTTATCCGCGTTGTTGTTGTCAGGCCTGAAATACCTCTTTTCTGCATGCAGGGAAGATCAATAAGAACGGGAACTGAAACAACAGAAAGAAACGGATGTATTGGTGGTTTGTCATTTACTTTGGAAACTGTTACTTGATACTTCAGAATTAATATACAAGCCTTTGGGATTGTTGGGTAAGCCTTTAGAAAAGTGCGAATTTCACGAATTAAGACGAATTGCGCGAAAATGCGAATGGCACGAATTAGGACAGATTACACTAAAATGCGAATTGTCAATTGTTGAATTATTTACTTTAGGCTATATTTTTCTGAGTAATCTTGCAGTATGATGTATGCGTGCTATACCAATATGATCCGGATGAATTTTGTAAACTATCCGGTAATTCCCTTCAATAAGTTCTCTAATTGATTTTTGTCCAAATTCCGGAACAATCCTGCCTGATTCAGGGAAACTGTATAACAAACCAACTCTTGCAATCAGCTTTTCGATCATACGATTAGCATACACCGTAGATTCTGCAGAAATATATCGGTGAATATTTTTCAGGTCAGCAAGCGCTAGTTGAGTCCAGATGATTTTCACCATTTTTTTGTCAGTGCAATGACTTCATCATGGGTTATCGTATTTCCTTGCTCTAATTGCAAAAGTCCATTTTCTACCTTTTCCATGAAAATAAGTTTTTCGAGTAATCTTTCTAACTCAAAATCCTGTGGTAGCTCTTTAATTGCTTCAATTACAGTTTCTTTTTTCATTTTTGATAAGTTCTAATTTATATGATACAATACGAATATCAACAGTCTAAATCCGGTATCTTTAAAGATGATCTTTATGCTTTTTGATCAGATTTTCCAGTCGTTGTTCGGCTTCATTTACAGTAAAAAAAATTGCTTTGCCGCTTTTAATTTCATCTAATTCAGCATCAAGGTATCTTTTTGTTTCATTGAAATTTGATTCATCCATGATAATTTCAACTTCGTCTTTGCTGAATTTACCCAAAAGCCCGATTAACTTATCGTAAACCTGATCGTTTATTTTTAGTTTGAGTGTATGCATGGTTTCTTATTTTTTTTCTTTTGTCAAAGTTTCCATGATAGCGGTTTTCTACAAAAATAGTAAAATATTGGTTGCCGGTTGTTTGTTGTCACCCTCTCGCCCAGTCTCCGTTTCAGGTTGCCGGTTATCGCCCCCTTTCTCCTTGCTCCATGCCCCCTGCTCTACAATTTAAAAACATCCTCTCCCGCATCCTTGATTACATTCCTCAGATCGACAATTAACCGGGCATGTTGCTGAATCATTTCGGCATCAAACGCTGAATGGTTGGTGGTGATGACCACACAATCGGCATCGTGCAGGGTTTCGGGCGTTAATTCGATGGATTGTAGAGACGCACCACGTAGAGACGCACTATAGTGCGTCTCTACAACCTGCGGAATATATGGATCGTGATATGAGACAACTGCACCTTTTCGGGAAATGATGTCGATGATTTCCAAGGCAGGTGATTCGCGTGCATCGTCGATATTTGGTTTGTATGCTACGCCGAGAAACAAAATCTTACTGCCATTTACAGATTTCTTGTGGCTGTTGAGGGCTGTTGATATTTTAATGACCATGTAATGGGGCATACGCATGTTAATGTGTCCCGCGGTATGAATCATACTAAGATCGAAATCGTATTTTTTTGCAATGTGTTCGAGGTAAAACGGATCAAGGGGAATGCAGTGTCCTCCAATTCCGGGGCCGGGATAAAATGCCTGAAATCCGAAAGGTTTTGTTTTGGCCGCTTCTATCACTTCCCAGATGTCGATACCCATTTTGCCCGATAACAAAGCCAGTTCGTTGATCAGACTAATGTTGACAAGCCGGTAAGTATTTTCAAGGATCTTTACCATTTCGGCCACCTTCGGAGAACTTACCAAATGCAACTGATCGATGGCTTTGGAATATATTTTCTCTCCTATTTCCAGTCCTTCCGGAGTAATGGCGCCCAGTACTTTGGGTGTATTTTTGGTGTGAAAGCTCGTATTTCCCGGATCAACGCGTTCAGGAGAATAGGCCAGCCAAAAATCGGTGCCGTGGCGGAAGGTTGTAGTTTTTGGGGTTGTAGGGTTGTCGTTGTTGTAATTGTTGCCTTCGACTGCTTCTCTACCCTTCGACACGCTTCGCTGCTCAGGGCAACGCTCAGGCACCAATGGATTTTGTTTAGATGATTCCTCAATCAGCGGGAGCATGAACTCTTCGGTAGTGGTGGGGTAGGTGGTGCTTTCGAGGCTGATAAAAGTGCCGGGTTTCATGTTTTGTCCGATGGCAATGCAGGCCGATTCGATGTAACTCATGTCGGGTTTTCGGAATTTATCCAAAGGAGTAGGCACACAGATCAGCAGCGCATCACATTCTTTTATCCGGGTGAAATCGGTAGTCGCAGTCAGTTTAATGTTCCCGACCACCTCGCGCAATACCGCATCGCGAATGTCTTTGATATAGTTTTCTCCTTGATTGATCTTATCGACTTTTGATTGCGATTTATCGAAGCCTATGACTTTTACTCCAGCCTGGGCAAAGTTAACAGCCAACGGCAGCCCTACATAACCAAGACCAATAACGCCAATGGTTTCGGTGTTGGAGGCTATTTTTTGTAGAAGAGATTTCATGGATTATAAAGGATTACACGGATTTGAGCGAATTGCACGAATTGTGAAAGGTTGTCAGTTGTCGAAAGGGTTGTCAGTTGTCAGTAAAAATACGAATTTCACGAATTAAAATAAGGTTTTTCGATAGACGTGGCGTTGTCAGTTGTCAAAGGGTTGTCGGTTGCTTCCCCGTCGCGCTGTCGTTCCTTCCTTATTTCTTGTTTCTTATTTTTTATTCGTTATTGATCATTGAGCATTGGATATTATCACCCCGTCTCCTCATCGCCCTTTCTCTCTCTTACCCGTTCGTTTCATTCCACTTGGACTTCAGGTCGCCGAGATATTCCCTTCCAAATACGATTCCAACTCCCAGAATACCGCCCAGAAATAGCCAGATGGCCACGATCATCGCTTTTTTAGGTTTCGATTTTTCCGTAGGAACGGTAACAGGTTCTATTATTGTAAATACAGGTGTGTCCTTTTTTACCTGAATTTTTGCCTGTTCCAATTGTTTCGCCAGATCCTGAAAAACAGTATATGCAATGGTGTAACGGGTTTGAATACGGTCGGTTTCAATCTGCGACAAGCCGCTGGTGAAATTTTTGTTGCGGTCGCTCACAATTGCAAGGCTTACCTGAGCTTTTTCGAATTCGACTTTGGTTTCGTTGTATCGACCCTGAATAAAATCGAGGTTGGCTTTGGCTTTTTCAATTTTAAATTCGGTGATGTATCGTTGCAGCAAATCCTGCGATTTTTGGGCTAGCTGCGCCGCAACCAATGGTTCCGGCATGCGGGTTGCAAGTGTTAAATATCCTTCCTTGGCATTCACATCGAGCGAAATAATTTCATCCAACGATTTTTTTACGGTGTATTGGTCTTCAGTCAGCAGGATTGGCTGTTTTGTCGAATCAGCGGGCATGGCCAATGCTTTTGGTTTCCCTTTTAGGACGCCGATTATTACTCCCGGAAGACCGATGGTGTATTTTTTTATTGAACCAAAAACGGACGATTTACTGTATTTTGTGTAATAATCGAACAGGGTAATGGGCTGTGAATGTTCCTGAAAATTGAGCGGGGTATTCATCATTTCCAACTGAAAGGGAATGCTGCTTATAATTTGAGGATAAACCATCGGCGAAAGTTCAGCTCCCGGATTCACATCCAGACTGATGCCTGCCAAAGCTGCCAATCCGCCCAATCCGCCCATCTTCGATTGACTGTCGCCCATCTGGGGAACCATTACTGAAGAGGCGGTATATTCTTTGGGCGAGAGCAGGGCGACTGCAACACCCAGAATTGCTCCGAAAATTACAGCTATTATAATGGTTCTGCGTCCATTCCACATGGTTTTTACCAGTGCCAGAAGATCGATTTCGTCGTCAGCGATTGGCGCAGGCTTGACAGGAGTTTGTTGTTCGGACATATGCTAAATGTTGAGGAGTTATGAAAAGGTTGTCAGTTGTCAGAATTGTTGTCGGTTGTGAATGAAGTTGTCAGTTGTTGAAATGGTTGTCGGTTGTGAAAAAGTTGTTGGTTGCCGTTAGTGTCATGTCAACGTTATATTGTCGATGGATCGTCACCCTGAACTTGTTTCAGGGTCTCATCATAGAAGGGATGCCGAAACAAGTTCGGCATGACGCTGCATCAAAAGATCATTAACTGTTGATTGTTCCTATTTTACCGACAACCGACAACCTTTTTCCTCCATCCTATTTCGCCAACTGGTTTATCAACAGGTACAAAGTCAGCACAGCGGTTAAGCTTTGTGTTGTTCTTGACAAGGCACTGTCCCAGTCAGTTTTTTTACCATCAGGATAAACAGGTTTTTCCGGTTTCATCTGAAGGCTGACAATTGAACCTGATTCGACATTGGGGTAATTGCGAATAAAAAGGAACCGTTTGGTTGAAAGCATCTGGTCGTTTGGAAGGGTTACGGTTACGCTGTTGCGGTTGGCCCGGTGCTGAAAGCCTCCGGCGAAGTTTCTGATGTACCATCGGGCTGATTTTGATCCCTGGTAAATGACGTTTTTTATATCATTTTCTTCAGGATAAATAGAATATTGAGCCATCCGGGTACCGTTTTCACGAATGGTAACTGTATTTTCCAGGCGGTTGATGTTGATTACATCTCCCTCGAAAAGGATTGGATCATAGGCATTGTTTCCTCTGTTTTGCATGGCCTTTCCAAGGTTCACACTAATGTTTCCCCGGTTACGGTAAGTACGGAAAAGTTGGCTTCCCAGCGGATCGGCAGTGCCAAGCAATCCACCGGCCATTTTGATGACCTCGCTCAGGTGAACCTGTTTTGTTTCAAGTACATATACTCCAGGATAGGTCACCTCTCCATTGAGTTCAATAGAACGACCAAGTGTAAATTCAGGCGTTAAACGAACCACTACCTGATCGTATGGTTGCAAGGTAAAATTTTGCGGGCTTACCACCTGATAATTTTCATCCACTTCGATTGTAATCATGTCAAGCCGTGTTTTTTCGGTAGGAGAGAGGATGGTCCTGAATATTTCAACCCGGTTACGTGCAGCGCCAACAGTAAACCCTTCGGCATTTGTTAAAACGTCGCTCACAGTGAGCGTTGGGTCATAAGTAAAACCACGTGGATTATTAACCGCACCGAATACCTTGATTTCGCCCACATTTGTGAAGGAAGTGTTGTCGTAGATATTAAGCTGGTCGCCGGGCTGTAATTCAACATTGTCCGACTGACTTAATTCAATGCGGATATATTGCATTTCATCTCGGTTGAACATGTTCCGGCGGAAAATGTAGGCAACAGGATATACACTGGTTTTGAGGCCTCCTGCCATTTCTATGGCTTGTTTTACTGTGAGATGATCAGTTAGTCCAAATGTTTTGCTGAATGGTTTTCTTACAAACCCGTTTACCGAAATGGTATCTATATCACGATAGTTTGCCTGATTCATCACCCGGATACGGTCGCGTGCCTGAAGGCTAAATTCTTTGCCGTCAGTTTGAGATGGAAAGGGAACTGTGAGAACTTCCTCTGTTGAATCAGGTTTCATCCGTTCAATAAACAAGACATCGGTTTTGGCCTGATAAGTCGGTTTTGCATTTTCGAGCAGACTCCTCAGTGTGGGATTGGCTGAAAGGTCGAAACGTCCGGGGTAATAAACACTACCTTCTATGTCAACATATTGATCCATCGGTTTTCCAATTGATTTAATGCGGATCACATCTCCATTAATAAGTGGAACCTTAACTTTTCCTGTCCTGACTTCTTCAAGGTTCCATTCCATCAGGCGTTGTTCTCCGTTCACGTAGCGCTGAATCTGCACAAAATCAGGAAATACATCCATTTTAACATCTCCGGAATATCGGATCAAATCGGTTAAAGTTTCGTTCTGGAGCATTTCGTAAAACATTGGCCGTTTTACGGCACCTTCTATTGAAACCAGTAGTTTTACGACCGGAACAAAAATGATGTCGTTGTTCTGAAGTTCAAACCGGAACTGTGCAGCCGGGTCGTTCATGAAAGCATAAATATCAATGTTTTTGCGGGTTTCTCCCCGGATGAGCTGAATGGAACGTACAGAGCCGATTTCGGTTGGACCGCCCGCTGCCGATAAGGCATTCAGGGCGGAATTCAAGGCTGAAATGTTGAACCCACCGGTAATTTTGGCTTCCCCAAATACATTAACCATGATGGTTCGTGCAGTTACAATGGTCAATGCAAGCTGATCGGAACGAAAGGTATAAGAAGACGACAACCTGTCCTTGATAACCTGCCGGGCTTGTGCCAATGTCAATCCTTTCAGAAATATTTTTGCAGAGCCTGTTGGTTGGATTGAGCCGTCGTCAGCAATTTTTTGTTGAATATCGGTTTGTGAAGCTCCGAAAATCGTGATGCGGATTTCATCGCCATCGCCCAGTACATAAGTTTCGGGTGCCTGCGCGCCATCTGTTGTGCGAAAAACATCAAGTGTCTGATCGGTGAATAGCGAATGGCCATATATGTTGCTACGACTGCCTTTTTTTGCTTCAGCTGATTGTATTACCCGCTGAGAAGCTTCAGCTGCGGCTTCCTGCATCGTCGTTACCGGTGCAGTTGTTGCAGGCGTATTGGTCTGTTGTGTTGCAGCATTGTCAGCTGGAGGAATCGTTTGTGGTGTGTTTATTATTATTTGCTGAGGGGCGCTTTTTCCTGCTTTCTTTTCTGCCTCCAGTTCATCCAGTACAGCAGTTACCCTGCTCTGGTATTGGGGAAGTTCAGCCGGAGGAACATTTTCGAGATCTATTCCTTTCTGTAAAAGCCTTACGCGTACTTCACTCTCGGTCAATCCACGCTTTTGCAATTCAGCGTTTATCTGTGCCATGATAACTGGCGTAACTGTTTGAGACTGTAACATCATCGGTCCAAATAGAAAAAAGGCTACAACCAAAACCAGAATATAAAAGGGCTGCAATTTAAAGATTGGTGATTTCATAAATAATTGAATTTACTTTATTTTTTTGCTATTTGTTATTGTCCGATTTCCAGATCAGTAAAACCGGTTTGTTGTTGTAAAACTGAATCATTTCCTCCTTGTTCAGGATAATATATTTTAGCTTGCGACTTATGAATTTTTCTGCTTTTTCGACCAAAGTATCAATGTAAGGCCGATCGAGGTTGTCACCGACCAAAGTTAAGTCTATAATTTTCGAATCCTTCCCGATGGCAAAATCACCTGTGAGGTAAGCTGCCTGCAAATCACCGATCTGCGTGGTGATCTGGTCAATTATCTGGTCGATGCCAATGAATTTTTTGAGAATGTTATTAATGTCATTAAACAATGGATGCTCAACGTTTGCATGAAACATTTTTTTGTTCCCTTCAGTGGATGTATCAAGCAATCCTGCGTTCTCGAGCCGGTTCAGTTCTACCCTTATCGAATTGGTGGATTCTCCAAATTCGGTTTCCAAACTCCTCAGGTAACTCTTTGTCTGACTGTTCAGGAAGAATTTAAGAAGGAGTTTGATTCGGGTTTTCGATGTAATTAAACTTTCTATCATTTTTAAGGATAAACGATTTTTTCTGATCGTTTATATGAATTGTGAAGATGATTTGCAGATGTTGATGTTGAGTGCTTTAGCTGAATATTTAGGATGCTTTTTTCACAGCTTCGCCTCCTCAGTCACACAAAAATGCCTAACCAAAATACGAAACAGCTTAATGGGAAAGCTGTTATTTGGAATTGAACGACAAAAGTAATGTTTTATTCTATAATGCTGTTTAATATCGAGTACAAAAATAACTCAAAAAGTATACGAAAAGTGAAAATAAATAGTAAGACATTGCTTTTTATCAAAAAATTAATCTTACTGTAAAATTAGGGGGCCGGAGAGGCACAATAAAAAGAAACCTTCTTTTCTTTTACCTTGTCATAAATCGGCTCATGGCATTCCGTTGCGGTGGTTTGTGCTGTTATTTTGCGTTTGCCTTATTCGAAGTGGGTGTGTGGGCCGTCAAAAAAACGCCCGGCTGAGGGTTCGTTTTGACAAGATTTTTGCTTCCTTTTCATCGTTTGGAAAAGGAAGAGCCAGTCCGGCTTGAGGACAAAAGGCTTGAATACAAATCGATCATCTTTTTCGTCCCACAAGAATATGAAGTGATCCCATGTGATCCTATGTATCTCAATTAAAAAGCATAAAAAAAGAGGACAACTTTCGTTATCCTCTTAAGTGGGCGATGACGGATTCGAACCGCCGACCCTCTGGGTGTAAACCAGATGCTCTGAACCAGCTGAGCTAATCGCCCGATTTTGTTTTGTGAACTCGCTTTGTTTTTTAAAGCGTTGCAAAGATAGACCCATTTTTGAAATGTGCAAACAAAATATTTAAAAAATATTACAAAACTTCAGCCACCACAAAATTGCTTCCTCCCACAAAAACCAAATCATTTTTACCTGCATTTGCAAGGGCTTCGGTGAGTGCCTGACGAACAGACGGATAACTATTTCCCTTCAGGCCAAACAGGCTTGCTTTTGCTGCCAGTTCTTCTGGTTCAGTTGCACGGGGTATGTCTGCTTTTGTGAAATAATAGTATGCATTGGACGGAAGAATTGACAAAACTTCGTCCTGATCCTTGTCGTTTACCATGCCAATCACGATGTGCAGCTTCTCCCAGGCTGTTTGTTTGATTTGTTCAATCACCAATTTGATACCTGCCGGATTGTGTCCGGTATCGCAAACAGTGAGCGGATTGTGTCCGATTATCTGCCAACGCCCCATCAAACCTGTATTTCGGATGGTATTTTTCAATCCTTTCCTAATAACTGATTCCGGCAAATTCCATCCTTTTTCGTTCAGGATGTCAATGCTTTTTAACACCGTTGGAACGTTATGGCGTTGATAAATGCCCAGCAAATCCAGTTGCAGATCGGCATAAACCACTTTGTCATTGCTTCTGATATTCAGGCTTTGCTTTCCGTCAATGGTCATCATTCCATAGGTTGATTCGTAGTATTGACTGGCAAATGAAATTGATGATCCTGTCCTGGCTGCGATTTGTTCAAAAACAACATTCGTTTCAGGAGACGATTCCCCAATTACGACAGGTATGGTTTTTTTAATTATCCCACCTTTTTCTGCTGCAATTAGCTGCAATGTGTTGCCCAGCAATGCCATGTGATCGAAACTGATATTGGTAATTACCGACACTTCAGGAGTTATAATATTGGTAGAATCGAGTCTGCCACCCAAACCGACTTCAATCACGGCCACATCAACCTCCATGGTTCTGAAATAATCGAAGGCCATAGATACAGTCAACTCAAAAAAGGAAGGTTCCAGTTTTTCGGTTTCGTTTTGCTTCAGGAACGATTTGGTAAACTGCACCACCGCTTCTTCACCAATCATTTCGCCATTTACCCGGATTCGCTCCCTGAAA
>JAUYEQ010000493.1 GCA_030691295.1 Bacteroidota bacterium | reverse complement strand
CCGGGTGCAGGTACTTTATCTGTCGCTCGAAAATGCCGAGTTTGTAAAGCTGAATGTTTCGATCGATCCACCCGACATGGAATTGGTGGCCGATGAAAACCTGATCTCGCAGGTATTGCTCAACTTGCTAAAAAACGCATTGGAAGCTATTTCGAAGCAACCAGACACACGCATTTTGTTAACGGCCAAAATTGCGGGAAACAAACGACCCGAAATTTGTGTGGCTGATAATGGTCCGGGAATTCCGGAAGAAATAGTAGAGCAGATTTTTGTGCCGTTCTTCACCACCCGCGAACATGGCTCCGGAATTGGCTTAAGTCTTTCACGGCAAATTATGCGTTTGCACGATGGGGGACTTCAGGTTCGATCGGTTCCGAATAAGGAAACTGTATTTTGTTTGGAATTTTAAAACTCCCTTTTTACCCACTCGATAATTCGATCTTCCGGCAAATCGTTCATGCAACGGAAATGTTTTTTCGGGCATTTATGATAGCCAAGTTTGGAGCATGGCCGGCATGGTAACCCTTTCACTTCGAGTATTTCAGAACCTTCTCCCGGCATGTAGGGCGACATTCCCAATTCGGGGGCAGTATTTCCCCAAACCGACAGTATTTTTTTGTGGTAAGCAGCAGCAATGTGCATTAATCCGGTATCGTTAGAGATTACAAGTCGTGCATTTTTAACCAGCGATGCCGATTGATTGATTCGTAATTTCCCGGTAAAATTAACCACGTTTCCTTTATTCCATTCCAAAACCCGGTCGGCAAGCTGACGTTCACTCTTCCCTCCCAGTAATACAAACGAAAATTTTGTATTCGAAATTAATGACCGGTATTTTTCTACCGGCATTCGTTTGGTTGCATAAGTTCCGGCCAGCACTATTGCTACATAGCCATTCCTGAAATTTTCAGGCAATTCGTTTATTGAAAATTCATCTTCGATAGAAATAAAATGGTCAAGTCCGTTCCGGTCATCTGATACTCCGAAGGTGCTTAGTGTTGCCAGGTTTCGATCAACAATGTGGCAATTAGGCATGGTGTCGATCTTGAGCAAGGTCAGTAAAAGTTTTTGGATATTCAGTTTGTTAAAGCTGAATGATTTGACTTTTAATCCGAGTTTTACCCGCAGACTGCGCAAATTGTTGTGCAAATCAATGATGTAATCGTAATTTTCAGCTTTCAGTTCGCCAATTGTTTTCGAAAGCGAATCTTCCAAAAACTGAATTTTATCGATGTATGGATTTGCTTGCAGGAGATCCGCGTTGCGTTTCTTGGTAAGGTAGTGTATCTCAGCTTCCGGAAATTGATTTTTCAGGCAACGTGCAACCGGCGATGTTAAAACAATGTCGCCAATGGAACTGAAGCGTATAATTAGAAATTTTGTCTTCACAATAAAAAGCCCTGAAA
>JAUYEQ010000492.1 GCA_030691295.1 Bacteroidota bacterium | reverse complement strand
GGCTTTTTGCCGATCACCCGCGATTTTGAATCATGTGTGTCGTGTCACAACATCTATAAATCGGATACCTTAAACTGGAATCCATCGGCAATGGACATTGCGGTAAAGTTTGCCGGAAAAGATTTTTCAGAGTTTCAAAGTGCTGTAATGGAACCTGACGGAGTAAAGATGGAAGCTTCTCACAAAGATTTTAAAATTGAGGAAGTTGACCTGAAGAAAGTAAAGCTTTATCTTGATGATTTGGCACTTACCGGACCTCCACCAACCGGACCAACCATCACGCAAATCATGTTGTTCATTCTACTGGGTTTACTAATTACTTTCGCGTTACTCGATCTGATATTTTTTCATAAAATAAGATACAGGGTTGTTTCTGTCCTGATTCTTGTTGTCGCACTCGGATTTCAGGTTAAAATGGTTGCAACAGCGGCCATTGATTTAGGCCGGTCACAAAATTATGAACCCGATCAGCCCATTAAATTTTCACATAAAATACATGCCGGACAAAACAAAATTGATTGTAAATATTGCCATTTCACGGTTGAAAATAGCAAATCGGCAGGTATCCCACCAATGGATCTTTGCCTGAATTGCCATAACCTTGTGCGTGAAGGAACCCGATCGGGCAAATTTGAAATTGCTAAAGTTATTGAGGCGAACGAGAAAAAAATGCCAGTAGAATGGATCAGGGTGCATAATTTGCCCGACCACGTATTTTTCAGCCATGCCCAGCACGTGAACGCCGGAAAACTGGATTGTATTGAATGTCATGGCGATGTGATAGAAATGGATGTGATCAGGCAGGTTCAGGATTTGAGTATGGGCTGGTGTATTGATTGTCACCGGACAAAAGAGGTGCAGTTTGCCAGCAATAGTTTTTATGAATCATACGAAAAGCTTCATGAACAAGTCAAAAGCGGACAGATCGACAAAGTTACTGTGGATATGATTGGCGGAACCGATTGTATGAAGTGTCATTATTAATAATTACAAAACCAATTCGGAATGACTGAGAAATATTATAAAAGCATGGATGATCTGATTTACGACGCACGTAAGGCTGCGAGTGAGCCGGAAGCAGGCGACAGAAAGTCCATTCTTCAGATGAAGCAAGAGTCGAAATCTGACAACAGTTCGCGAAGGGATTTTCTGAAACTTTTCGGATTTACAGTCGCATCGGCAGCAATTGCTGCCAGTTGCAAGATGCCAGTAAAAAAAGCAATCCCATTTCTTATCCAGCCTGAAAATATTATTCCGGGTGAAGCCAGCTATTTTGCCTCGACATTCTTCGACGGGATTGACTACTCCAGCATTTTAGTGAAAGTTCGGGATGGAAGGCCTATAAAAATTGAAGGAAACACTCTTTCTCCGGTAACACTTGGCGGAACAAACGCTCGTACCCAGGCATCGGTATTGGGACTTTACGACAATAAAAGACACAAAAACCCAAGCTTCGAAGGAAAGGAAATTACCTGGGAAGAAGCAGATGGAAAAATATTACCACTTCTTGATTCCATTAAAATCAAGGGAGGCAAAGTGGTTATTCTAAGTTCAACCATTATAAGCCCGTCAACCAAATCCGTCATTCAGGAATTTATAGCTGCTCATCCCGGAGCCGAACACATTCAGTATGACGTGCTTTCTGCCAGCGGAATTCTAAAGGCCAATGAAAAAACCTTCGGGCAGGCATTTGTTCCTTCCTATGATTTTGGTAATGCCGAACTGATCGTAAGTTTCGATGCCGATTTTCTTGGAACCTGGCTTTCTCCGGTGGAATACACCAAACAGTATATGAAAAACAGAAGGCTGACTGACGGACAAAAAACGATGTCTCGCCTTATTCACTTAGAAGGCGGAATGTCGCTCACAGGTTCCAATGCCGACGAACGCTATCAGATCAGGCCATCGCATGAAAAAATAATTATTGCCAATCTGTACAATGAATTAAAGAAATTGAACGGACAACCAACAGCTGACATCCCGGCTTCCCCATTTGATGTGAAGTCAATAGCAGCCAGCTTGTCTGATAAAAAAGGAAAATCGTTGGTAGTAAATGGCAGCAACGATGTGGAAACACAATTGCTGGTAAATGCGATCAATGAGTTACTGGGAAATTACGGAAGCACCATTTATACCGATGTTCACCTGAAGTTGCGGCAAGGCAATGATGAAGAAATGGAAAGATTGGTGAATGAAATGGAAAGTGGAAAAGTGGAAGGGCTGATTATTTATGATGTGAACCCTGCTCACGACTATCCTCAGGCTGAAAAATTTGTAAAAGCCCTGAAAAACATTCAATTAAAAATCTCTATCCCGGTATTGGCCGAAGAAACTTCGGAATATGTACACTATGTATGTCCCGACCACCATTACCTTGAAGCATGGAACGATGCCGAAATAAAGACAGGAAGTTATTCGCTTGCGCAACCAGCCATCCGTCCAATATTTAAAACACGCTCGGCTCAGGAGAGTCTTTTAAAATGGGCCGGAAATCCAATTGATTTCCATACATATATCCACAAATTCTGGGAGGAAAATATGTTCCCAAATCCAGAAGGTGAAACTTCATTTGAAAATTTCTGGAACAATAAACTACACGACGGAATTTTTATAACCAAAAAAAAGGAAACCAAAGCTCCGGTGTATTCCGGCGAAAGCACAGAAATGGTGCTGGCACAAATTACAAGTCCTTCCGGAAATGATTCCATTGAATTGTCCTTGTATTCAAATGTAAGTATAGGAACGGGCAAACATGCCAACAACCCATGGCTTCAGGAGCTTCCTGATCCGGTGACCAAAATTTGCTGGGACAATTATGCTGCAGTGTCGCCAAAGCTGGCCGAAGAAATGGGCTTTGAGGATGCACAATTGATTACGCTCAACGACTTCGGCCCCATTCCGGTGGTAATTCAGCCGGGACAGGAGTACAAAACGATTTCTGTTGCATTGGGCTACGGAAGACCAAACATGGGCGCACCTTCAGAAACTGTGGGTAAAAATGCTTTTCCGCTTGTTCAAACCAAAAACGGAACAAAACAATATTGGCTGAGCGATGTGAAAATTGAAAAGGTTGCCGGTGAGTACCAATTGGCACGCACACAAACCCATCACTCCATGGAGGGACGAAGCCTGATTCGTGAGACCACACTGGATGAGTATCTTGCGAATCCGGCATCGGGCAACGAGATGCGGGAAACAATTAAAAAGCACTTAAAATCCTTATACGAGCAAAAAAAGTTTGACGGATTTCATTGGGGAATGGCCATTGATTTGAATTCGTGCACAGGCTGTAATGCATGTGTGGTATCATGTTCCGCCGAAAATAATGTTCCGGTTGTAGGAAGAGAACAGGTTATTAAAGCGCGCGAGATGCATTGGATAAGGATCGACCGCTATTACAAAGGCGACCCAAATAATCCGGAGGTAGTAAGACAACCGGTGATGTGTCAGCATTG
>JAUYEQ010000488.1 GCA_030691295.1 Bacteroidota bacterium | reverse complement strand
GATCACCGGAAATTCAAGAATGTCTTTCCCGATGTAAACGAACATGATGGCCAGTTGGATTTCTTTTGCGGCTATTTTCTGATAGAATGCTGGTTTGTTCAGGCGGTATGCTTCGCGTATGCGTCTTTTCAGGAGGTTTCGTTTGACTGCACGCTTAAAATTCCGTTTTGAAACGGTAAACGCGGCTTGTACCGGTTGGGGTTGTGGTAATTCGGTTTTCAGGAATACAACTTTGAGTGGATACGATAAAAAGGAATCGCCGGAATTGAATAATTCTTCAATCAGTTTTTGGCTACAAAGCCTTTCTTCTTTATGTAATGTGAATCCTTCCATCCAACTAAAACATTTTTTATGCAATCTTTTGCTGCCTGAGACTTCGGCGTGAGCTCAGTCGAACGCTTGTCGAAGGCAAAATACATTAAAAAAGGGGAAATCAATTTTCCCCTTTTTGCTATATGGTCTTTCTTATTCTCTTTTTTCTGCCTGTGCCTTAGCCTGCGCCTTATTATTTACTTATTGTGCTTCCTGATGTATTGCTCCAAAGCCATGGTCATCGAAGGGGCTTCAGCAGTGGGAGCTTCAATGTCAAGCCTAAGTCCGGCATCAAGAACGGCCTTGGCAGTCGCAGGCCCAAAGCAGGCTATTTTTGTACCATTTTGGTCAAATGCCGGAAAGTTCTGTATCAGCGATTGAATTCCTGAAGGACTGAAAAATACCAGAATGTCATAATTAACATCTTTAAGGTCAGATAGATCGCTGCTTACAGTTTTGTAAATAAGAGCTTTTGTGTAAAAATATCCGGCTTTATCGAGCGATTGGGTTATTTCGGGTTGATTTACCTGCGATACAGGCAAAAGGAATTTCTCCTCTTTGTGCTTTTTCATCACATCAATCAAATCCGAAAATCTACCGGCGCCATAGAAAATTTTTCGTTTCCTGTAAACAATGTATTTCTGCAAATAAAAAGCCGTGGCTTCCGACATACAAAAGTACTTCATGGAGTCAGGGATAATTAAACGCATTTCAGAACTCATCCTGAAAAAGTGATCAATGGCGGTCCTGCTGGTAAAAATAACTCCTGAATGATCCAGAATTTGCACCCTGGTTTGCCTGAATTCTTTGGCTGAAACTCCTTCAACCTGAATGAAGGGGCGGAAATCGACTTGTACGTTACTTTTTTCTGCCAGTTCAAAATAAGGTGATTTGGCGGTTTCAGGTTTTGGCTGAGTAACTAAAATTTTCTTGATCTTCAAGGTCATCGCTTTTAAATTTAATTTTTTCCAATTACGTCAACAAAAAATTGTAGATCAGAAGTAATGGTAAAAATTCAAGGGTACAAAGGTATAAAATCAAATAGAAAATAGAAAAATGTTTTTTCAGGAAAATATGAGCTCCTCTTATTAAAGACAGCAAATAGAAAATTATGACGATTCCGATTCCGGCGAACAACACTGTTTCTGTTTGATAGAGAGGAACAAAGGCGATAATTGCTGTCACCGGAAGCAAAAATAAACCGAGAACACGATTGTAAACTGTGATGCTAAAAAGGTATTCCTGCACCTCCTGTTTATTTTCGGTAAGCGCCCCGACGAGAAAATAGACCACTTTTTTGAGGAAAAAATATCCAATTACAGTCGCCATGCAAACGAGGTAAACGTGGAAAGAATTGGTTATTCCAAAATTTATTTTGAAGGCGCTTAAAAATTGATACCCGAATAATGACATAATCAGCGCAAATATCAAATCGAGCCTGAACGATGCATGGAGCAGGTTAAAATAGCGCTCGCGGAATAGCCGGGTAAAAACAGAATAATTGATGGTTGCCTGTGCCAGCTGACTCATATATTTATGAAAAATTAATCGCACTGTGGCAAACAGGAAAAAAGCCAGCACCAGCACTCCAACCAGCCAGTCGGGATTGTTTCGTGATACTTTTTTGCCTGGAAATACTACTTCAACTTTTCTTAAAACGGTGTGCAGTGAGTCATAGGGAAGGGGCTCAAGTAACTTTTTCTGATAGTCGAAAACATTGTCGTACCCTTTTCTGAATTGCGA
>JAUYEQ010000386.1 GCA_030691295.1 Bacteroidota bacterium | reverse complement strand
GCAACAACTGCGCCCGTGGGTTGGTAGCGTCCAATGCAAGGGCTTTCCCAAGTGCCTGTCCTGAAAGTCCGCTGTATTCCTGACCACGTTCCATCGGGTTCACTACCAGACGACCAACAAAGTAAAAAGCATTCAATACAGAAACTTCTGATTCTGAAGGAACCATTCCAAGCAGAGAGGTAACTGATTTTTCGGCAACATCCAGATAACCATCTTTTTTGGTTGCATCCTGTTCAATAAAACTCATCAGGATATAACAATGTGCATGGTAATACAAAGGCAGCCATTCGTTTTTTTCGGCTGCGGCAATCATCTGAAATTTATTGCCCAAGGCCTGGAAATCGGCTACATCTTTACAGGTTGCATACTGACCAAGCGATTCGCCCATGGCCTGATAATACTCCGGCTTTTGAGCCATTGAAACTAAACTAACTAACACTACTGCAAGTGATAAAATGATCTTTTTCATGATTGTATTAATTTTAAAGCCCCTCCCAAACCCTCCCCGAAGGGGAGGGCTAAAAAAAGAAGGCCGTTGTGAATATGTACTTTATTACTAACTCTATATCTGGCAACCAATTTCATAACCGTGATACCTTAAGCCCCCTCCTGCGGAGGGGGGTTGGGGGAGGCTTCCTATTCGATCTTATCCAACTGATTCGCATTGCCTTTTCGTGTAAGGGTGATGAAACAGCCGAGCACGTAAAACTGGTTCGAACCGGGTTGAATGGCGGCTCCCGGATAATGGCCGTTTGCATCGGGATTGTTGCTGTACCGCTGTCCGAATTCATTTTTAAAATCGAGTACATTGGTCACGGCTCCGTAAATAATGATGTGCTGACGGTACAGAAAACTCCAGCTTAAATCCAGGCTACGGTACGCCAGCATCTTTTCTCCGTTGAATATGGGCGAGTTTGGATCGTTGAACACACGTGGCGACGAATACCTGAAATTGGCTCCGGCCAGCGATCTTAGGTTGCCAAACCAATGTTTGTAAACCACCGAAAGGTTGTGCTTGCTGGCAAAAGTCGGAATTGCTTTCTCCGGAAAATTACGGTAATCGCGTTTGGTATCAACGTACGAATACGACACCCAGTAATCGCCGTTTTTAATTGATTTCTTATCTCTCCAGAAAAGATCGAGCCCTTTGGCGTAACCGCTTCCGGAGTTGTTATAACTGGTTGGCAGGTAAAATTCGCCGCCGGTAAGTTTCACCAAATCCTTGTAATCTTTGTGATACAGCTCAGCACGAATAGTACGACTATTTGCCGACGACTGAAAACTAAAGGTGTAATGATCGGCCCGTTCGGGTTTCAGCAAATCGGTGTAAAGCAGATAATCATCCACCGGATTTTGGTAGAACCAACCGTAAGCTGCTGAAAACTGGCTTTTGTCCGTGATTTTGTAAGCGGCAGACAGTCTGGGCGAAACAGTGAAACTATTCAGGTAATCTGAATATTCGACACGGCCGCCAATGCGGGTTACGAATTTGGTCGAAGCATAAATCTGCGCTTCGGTAAATCCCGAAAAAGTATGATTGATAAAGCTGTTATCGTGCTTTTTATCGGGTAGCTGCACGTTTTGAGTGAATTTCTTCGAGAACAATTCGCCACCCATTTTCATGATAAATTTTTCGCTGAACGGATAGGAAAACACACTTTTCAGATGAGTTCCATGAATCTGTTTGGCAACTGTGGTTTGGTCAAACTGAATATCATCGGTATTGTTGGTGAACGAAGCGGCAGTATTGACCGACCATTTTTCGCCCAGCTTATCGTTCCACGAAGCATTCATAAACTGATTGCCATTTTTAAGATGGTAATCGATCGGTTTTACAGCAGCATCCAGGTTTTCCTGACTTAGCATAAAGCTGCCGTTATCGAAGCTCGAATAAAACTTGAACATGCCCGTTTTGCTTGTCTTTTGCCGAACGCTCACTGCACCCGTAGCCGATTCAGGATATTTGCCCCAATCGTAATTTTGCGGAGTCAGACTCATGTAAGGAGCCAGATTGTTGTAACTCAATGTTCCGGTGACTGCTCCTGAATTCCATTTTTTTGTACCGGCAACTTCAACGCCAACCGATAGAAATGACAAGTCGAGCTGATCTTCTGCAGGCATATCGTTGGTGCTGAGCAATAAAACCGACGAAAGCGCCTGCCCGTATTCGGCCGAATATCCGCCGGTACTGAAAACAGTTCCTTTAAACATCCAGGGGCTAAATCTTCCGCGGGTAGCAAGGTTGGGCGCCGACGAATTGTAGGGCACTGACACCAGCGAACCGTCGATGTAAGTTTGCGATTCTTCACTGTCGCCACCTTTTACGAACAACCGGCCCGATTCGCCGTTGACAGTTGTACCTGGCAACGACTGCAAAGCGCCGTAAACATCGCCCACCGCACCGGCAGTTGTCAGCATGTCGATGGGAGTAATGGTCACCGCTTGTTTTTTGTCGCCCGCTTCGAATGTTCCGGCAGTAATGGTTACCGCATTTAGCTGATTGAATGCTTCTTTCAGTTTGATATTAACGCGAATGGTATCGCCTTTCAGATCAATGTTTTGAATAGAAGGTTCGTAGCCCATAAATTCAATCTTTAAAACCTGCGATCCTGATTTTGATGTTTTGATTTTGAAAATCCCGTTTTCTCCGGAAGAAGCTCCATCGTAAGTTCCCTGCAAATAGGCATTTGCACCCGGAAGTGGATCTCCATTTTCTTCTGTAACCTTGCCGGTAATTACTGTCTGCGAAAAGGCATTCAGGCAAAATAGAATAATGATGATTGATATAACTGTTCGTTTCATGACTTTGAGCTACTTCATTTTTGATGATTCAAAGATGAAACAAAGTACGAAAAGCCGAAAAAAACAGTTACTGAACCGTCGAAAAAGATGGATGAATTGTAGTATCGGATCAGTTGGCCTAAATTCGGGCACTATTCAAACCAAAGCTTTCCCAAAGTTTTTTTAACTTGAAAAAACTTTGGGAAAGATTAAATCTGATTGTATTATACCTTATAGATAATCGAATTGATGTTCATACCTGCTCCTACCGAGCACAAAATAATGTAATCGCCTTCGTTGATTGTTTGCCCTTCCATACGGCCTTTCAGTATTGAATCGAGCAAAGTTGGAACAGTTGCTGCCGACGAATTTCCAAGTTTCTCGATGCTCATCGGCATAATGCCTTCCGGAATATTTTTTTCGTCATAAAGTTTGAAAACGTTCTTCAGAATGACTTCATCCATTTTCTCATTCGCCTGATGAATCAATACTTTTTTAATGTCGCTCAGCTGTAAACCGGCCTTTTCAATACTTTGCTTCACTACTTCCGGAACATAACTGATAGCATATACATACAATTTATGCCCGGCCATCTTTATATATTGAAGGTTTCCGTTAAGGTCAGGATTAAAGGAATCGCCATTTGTCAGCAAGTTCCAGTAGTTTACTGAATCCGACCTGCTTGAATGAGAAAGTATTCCGGTAGGCTCTTCGCTTTCGACAGCTTCCACGATTGTGGCACCCGATCCGTCGGCATAAATCATCGTATCACGGTCGTGCGGATCTGATATTCGCGAAAGAACATCAGAACCTACCACAACTCCTCTGGTATATGTTTCGCTACGGATATAGGCATCGGCAACAATCATTCCCTGTGTCCAGCCCGGACAACCAGAAATAATATCGTGACAGATACAAGCCGGATTTTGAATATTCAGCTTTGCTTTAACTTTGTTTGCAACGCTGGGAAGAAGGTCAACCTGAGTTGAACCAGGGCTTACATCACCGTAGTTATGTCCAACGATTATAAAATCGAGTGTTTCAGGATCAATATTTGCCGATTCGCACGCATCCTTAACAGCCAGAGCAGCCATATCAGAATTTAACAGGTCGTCAGTAATCCAGCGGCGTTCGCTGATGTTGGTTATTTCCTTGAATTTCTGAATGATCTCGTCATTGGTTTTTTCCAGTGGCAGTTTGGTTTTGGAATTAAAAAAAGTATAATTCCTGAAATAATCGTTCCCAATCGCACGTGAAGGAATATAACTTCCTGTTCCAACAATTTTTGTATATACCCGTTTTGTCATAATACTATTTTCAGTGGCCACGCGGACCTTGATAATTAAATTGTTTTAATTCAAATTCTTTCCCATCGAATACTCCGTACGAAAAGTGGTTGATCCAGTCGCCCAGGTTGATAAAACGACTATTTTCACCAATTGGGCAATCCACCATGATGTGACGGTGCCCGAAAATGAAAAAATCAAACTTTTCCGTCCGGAGAATTGATTCCGCAAAAATAAACATTCCTTCCTTATTTGCACCCTTAAAACTTTCGCCGGAAATACCTTTTGAAATTCTGGAATGTTTTGACCAGCGGTGACCAAAAGAAAGCGAAAAGTTGGGATGGATACGGGCAAACAGCCATTGAAGAGTTTTGCTGGTAAACATTTTCTTCAGGAATAAATAACCTTTGTCCGATTTGTCGAGGCCATCGCCATGTGCCAAAAAGAATTTTTTGTCTCCAAGCTTGGTCTTGAATTCGTCGCGGTGCAAAATCATTCACAGTTCCTGCGGCAGGTAATCAAAAACCCAGACATCGTGATTTCCGGTAAAAAAATGCACTTCGACACCGGAATCAGAAATCTCGGCAATTTTGCCCAAAGTACGCGTAAAACCGCGCGGAACAACCGTTTTGTACTCGAACCAAAAATCAAAGATGTCGCCCATCAGAAACAAGTGCGATGCATCGTCCTTAATTTCGTTCAGCCAGCTTACAAAGGCCAGTTCGCGCTCTTTATTGTTCTTTAAAGCGGGGGTACCCAAATGAACATCAGATACAAAATATGCCTTTTTATCCTGAGACTTCATTATCTGAGAAGTTTGCCGATCAGCTTGTCAAGTTCCGGCCCTTTTATGTCTCTTGCAACAATGTTCCCTTCTTTATCAAGAATATAGTTTGAAGGAATTTTCTGTATATTATAGTTATGCAAAGCCGACATACTACCTTTCATATCGCCAACATTTATCCAATTTAGTCCGTCCTGCTCAATGGCATCAATCCATGCGCTTCGGTCGTTATCAACACTTACCTGATAAATCTCGAACCCCCGCGATTTGTATTTACTGTAAAGCTCCGTTAAGGCTTCATTCTGAATCCGCGAAGCACGGTCTTTGGCCGACCAGAACTGAATCAACACAATTTTTCCGCGAAGCGATGAAAGTAAAATGTCTTTCCCATTGTAGTCGGGTAAATTGATATCAGGCGAATTGGTACCATGTTCATTAATAAACTCCCTAAGCTTGATGTTTTTCTCATCAGCCATCAGCCTCATCGTATTGGCATACAATGCCTTCACATGCTCCGATTTTGGAAATACGGAGTTCAACGCCGATGCAGCAACTTTTAATGATTGTAAATCCTGAACTACATAATTTGAGTCGTCAAACTTCTGATAAAGAGCCAGCACCGATGCCAACGAAAAAGGATGTTTCTGAACAAAATCGGTTGAATATTGTATTTGACTTTTTTTAATGTCGATCAATTCCTGCTCCCACCTGACTTTCTCCGCGCCATACCCTTCACGTGTTCTGAATACAATCAACCTCGAACGGATGGAATCCAGCTTGTGCTTTGTCACTGTAAGCCGGTTGTTCAATTCCTGAACCAGCAATGAGCC